>JANLTS010000361.1:0-15853 GCA_031363045.1 Hyphomicrobiales bacterium | reverse complement strand
AAATGAAAAACCCGCGGGGAAACGCGGGGCCAGGGGGAAAGATGATAGTGAGGGATGACTAATCGGCCGGCGGATGGCGCTGCTCGATCACCCTGTCGATCTTCTGCTCGATCTTCTCGAGGTGGGTCATGATCCGCGCCTCGACATCCTTGAGGTAGGAGACGGAGACGAAGTTGGTGGCGACTAGAAGCTTGTAGTTGGCGAGATCGTCCTTCAAGGCGCGGAACGTCTTGTCCATGTCCTCGCGGTCATGAAACCTCAACCAGATCAGCGAGCCCACCACCGGAATGCCGATTGCCGTGATCCACCATTGCAGGTCCATCAAGTGCCTCCCTGATTCAGTTATCGGTTTCGATGTAAATGCTCACCGCGTCGATGCCGACGGCAAGGGCGGTGGCATTGTTGCAGCGCCAGGCGGTGTGAGCGAGGAAGGTTGTCGCTGCCGGAATGACGGTTCCAACCGCGCCGCTGAGCATGCCGGTCGCAATGTCGCCGGTGTTCACGCGCGTCACTTGGTAGTAGATCACCTGCGTGTCGGGCGGGGCGAAGAGCGCCAGCTCATAGAGGTCGGCGGAAAGTGTATTGGCCGGGAAGCTGGCGCCGAGATCGATGGCCGTCTGCGCTGCCGAGCCGCCATAGACTAACTGCAGATTATTCGAGGTCGAGATCTGGGCCGCGCCCACCATGTTGGTCTGACCCGTCGACGGCTCAATATTGGTCGGGGCGGCAACCGCGTTGCGAAGGCCGACGAACATTCGCGCCCCCGAAATCGCCGCCGCATCCGACACCACGAAGCGGCAGACATAGAAGAACCCGCCGATGCCGCCCGTGGCGCCTATCGTGAACTGGGCAGTAGCTTGATAATGCCCTGATAAAGAACCCGCTGTGGCGGCACTGACGTAACCTAGTCTGCGCGCGCGCGTTGCCATGTTCGTCGCTGCGACGTTGCGCGCCGTGGCTGTACCCAGCGCAGTGGAGGCGATGAAGCCGTCGTTGCCCGGCAGTGTCGTGCCGTTGCCCTGGACGTTCCAGCGCCCGATCTTGTTGGAGAAGAAATTGGTTTGCAACGTTACATCGAGCCCGCTCGGGCCAATGAAGCGCGGCAGCATGCGACTGGCCTTGCGGCCCGCGAACAGGTTCAGCTTGTCGGCGGCCGGAACCGCCGGTGTAGATACATAGGGCAACGTGATCTCGCCGCCGTCGGACAGCAACACAGCCGAGTTCTGAATCAGCTTGCCGGTCGCCGTATCGAACCGGGCGATGGCATTGTCGGTAGCCAATGCTGGGCCGACAACATCACCGGAGCCCCCACCCCCCGAAGGTGCCGCCCATGTGCCATCAGCCCTCAAGAAATTAGCGGTACTGCCACCAGAGGCCGGCACAACCCCCTTCGCCGATGAGGTGAAGGCCGGCAACGCCGACAGCCCCTGCGGCAACGACACAACACCATTCGTCCGGTTGATGGACAAGGCCTCGAACCACGTCGAGCCGTCCGCGCTGACCTTGAAGTGGAAATCATCGTCACCCGTCGTTCCGAACTCGGCCCTTCCTGAAAAACCGGTCTGGAACAGGAACGAGGCGGTATCGGCCGCCGCGGCCTTGTTGACCTTGACCTGGACCCCGTTGCCAACATTGTTGAAGAGGACGGCGCTGCTGGCCACCGCCAGCTTGTTGGTGGCGTCCGCCGTGGCATTGACGCCAAGCAGCGACAGGTTCTGGAGCGAAGTCGGATCTGGCGGAACCGCCCACGTTCCGTCGGCGCGAAGGAAGTTCATCGTACCGCCGCCACTGGCCGGAGCAAGGCCCTTGAGTGTTGTGGTGAAGGTGTTGAGAAGTGCGGTCGCCTGGGCGGCGGTCAGGTCTTCGACAGTGCCGGTCCCCGCCGTTGTGCGACCCTTGAAGCTGGCCGTCGCCATGGAGGCGAGCTTGGCGTTGGTCACGGCATTGGCGCCAATGGTCGCGGCGAAGGACCCGGTGCCCGAGCCGGTTACGTCGCCAGTGAGCGTGATGGTCTGATCGCCACTGTTGGTGCCGGTCAATCCGAGATCGGTCTTGACCTGGGCAATGGTTCGCGCCGCCCACGCCCCGGCCTTGGCCTGCATGAAGCTATCGGTCGTTGCGGTGAGCCCGGCGATAGTGGTGAGGTCGCTGTCGAGCGGCTGCCGGGCATCGAGCGCAGCCTGCAGATCGGCCTGGGCCGAGAGCGTGCCGGTGATCGACCCCCATGTGGCACTGCCGCCAGCGGGCGGTGCCGCCCATGTCCCGTCAGCCCGCAGGAAATTGCTGGTTCCGCCGCCAGAGGCCGGGACCAGCCCCTTCAATACGGACGAGAAAATATCGAGGAGCGTCGTCGCCTGGGTTCCCGTCAGATCCTCGACATTGCCAGTCCCCGCCGTCAGGCGGCCCTTGAAGATGGCCGATGCGACGGTCGCGAGCTTGGCGTTGGTAATGGCATTGTTGTTGATGTTGGCGGTGGTGATCGTGGTCCAGATTCCGTCCGCCCTGAGGAAGGCGGAGGTGCCGCCACCGGACGCCGGCGCCAGACCCTTGAGTGTCGACGTGAAGCTATTGAGCAGCGCGGTCTGGGCGGCGGCATCGGCCGCCGTCAGCATCGATCGTCCGGCGGTGGTCGAATCCGAAATCTCCGCCACCGGATGCGTATGGCTCAACGTGGCCTTGCCATTGAGGGCCGTTTGCAGATCGGTCTGGCTCGACAGGGTGCCGGTGATCGATCCCCAGGCCATGGAGCCGCCGCTCGTCAGCCCGCCCCAAGCGGAACCGTCCCATCGGACATGAACGGATTCGGCTTCGATCCAGGCGAGCCAGCCCGGTTGCGGTACGAGCTTCATCCAGGCGCCATCGACGTAGTAGGCGATGTTGAGGTCCCAGGTGGCCCAGGCGCCGGTCGCACCTGCCGCCACAATGTAGCGGTTACCATCGGCGGGCGTTGCGGGTGGCGCCATAAGAGTGCGAGAGATGACGGACATCTGCACCAGCGCATCGAGCAGCCGGATCGCCTCATTGTGCGTCACATGCTTCTGCGCCTGATTGGCGGCAATATAGGGCAGATGCAGATGCGTGCTGTCATCCGGCATGGGCAATGAACCTCGGAAGGATCAGAAGAAGAGTGTTTCGAGTTTGGGAGCGCCGCGGCCGAACTGGGCCGAGAGCTGATGGATGGCAAGCTGTAGACTGCCGCCAGGCCCCAGCAATGCCCCCCAATCGGTGGTCTGCTGAGTGCCGGTGTAGACGACGCTTGTCGTGTCCGATGCCAAAGTTCGCTTCACCATCGTGCCGTCAAGGATATCGACCTCGTAGGATTCCGCGTCTTCGAACAGCGGAACCTCGACTGAGTCCCAACTGTCGCCAACCGGCGCGCGGGTACGGCGCTTCCACGAAATCGTCAGATCACCCGGCACCCGCGCGAACTTCCAGGGCTGGCTGACATGGGTGACGGAGTAAGGCCGAAGCCCAACCCCTCTTGGCGTGAATGCCACCTGCGCATAGGAGATGTCCGTCAGGTCTTCCGAGGCCGGGCCGACCATCCAGTTCCAGGCGATGCCGACATCGGTGGAGGCGATGCTCAAGGGTGCTACGTCGGGGTCGAGCATGACGACGCGCGCGCCTTGAGGTGCGGGATTGCCGATGGCGCTCTCGGTGCCACGTTGGCCGCGCAGCAGCCGTGTCAGCTTGTAGCTTCCCCCCGAAACCAGCTCCGCATTGGAGAACTGCACGATCTCCCAAAGGCCCGTCGCTGACTCGATTGCCAGCGTGTTGGCACCCGCGAAAAGCTCGAGGTCGGTGACACTGGTGAGCGTGCCTGAGAGCATGTCCACATAGAGCGCATTGCCGTAGTCGAAGCGGTCGGTCGGGCCACTGTGGAAATCGAAAGCCAGCGCTCCCATGCGCGCCGGGCGGCCGATCACATCGAGCAGTGCGAAGCTATCGAGCGTCGGGCTCTTCCAGACGGCAGCCTGACCATACCACGGTGAAGTGAATATCCCGATGAAGGGGCGCCAGGCGGGCACCTCCTCGTCGAGGATCGGCAGGTCCATCATGGCTACGACCGGCGGACCATAGACAACCGGCGATGGCAGGGTCACATCGCGTTCGGGACCGGGCCTCGCGCCATAGATGACAGCATCAGTTCGTACCGCCTCGATGGGGCGTGCATCCTGATCGGCAATTGCCGCCAGCCGGAACTCGAGCTGCCGCCCATCATGTTCGATCAGCACCACATCGGTGGGATCGAGCGCCAGTCTGGATGGGGGCAACTGGAACTTGGCCGTCTCGCGCTGAACCCAGGCTTCCATCAACGCGCGCCTGCACCGCATGTCGGCTTCCGCCCCCGAGGCCACGATCGGAAAGGACTCCGACGCAATGCGGGCTGTGTCCACCGTGATGCGGCGGTCCTCGACGAGCTCAAGATCACTGAAATCAATTTGTATGGCGATAGCTATGGCACGTTCTTCAGCCAAGTGTTCGCAGGCCTTTATCCAAAAATGCTGCGCAGCCTTGTACTCGATGGCGCCTATCCAGTGCGTGGTCAATCTCCTTGGTATCCCGAAAATGCCGATGTCGTAAAGTCTGGATTCAACGATGCCTGCTCGCGTACGCCTGCCTGTGCAGCGCTGGGTGGTCAGTCGCTCGACCGCATCCGACGGCTGGTGGACTACGTCCGCGCCCAACCGATCAGCGGCATGGCCCCTGATTGCGAGGGCGTCGTGCGAAATGTCACCGCTGATCCCGGCACGGTGGGACTGCTGTTGTTTAGCGGAGCAGGACCAATCATATTTCGTGAGCTCGACACAGCGGCGCGTGCATTCCTTGACCGCGGCGACAGGCAACCCCTGCTGCGATTGGTGGCTGAAGTCATCGCGGGCTTTGATCCGGTAAAGCCGAGGGAATTCAGCTACGGCCTGTTCGCGGCTGTGAGTTGTATGGACTACCAGCAAATCTATGACATGCAATCTTCCGTCAACAGGCGCTATCCTCAACGCCGCGCTGCCATAGAGGCTCGTCGTCAGGTAAATCCCGACAGCTTCGATCCATTGAGAATTGGCGAATTTCTCACCATCCCCATCGACTACAGCGTGATCGATTTGTGTCTGGAATGGCCGATCAAGCAACCGCCTTATCCGCCAAGTCAGCCCATTCCGGCGAATAAACCGTACACACAGGCGCCGACGCTGATCATCAATGGAGAGTTCGACACTCTGACGGCGCCAGGCGGTGGTGCCATTATCGCGTCGCAATTTCCCAATGCACAGCACATCGTTGTCGCCAATAGTTTCCATGTTAACGCGCTTTACGATACCGACGGCTGCGCCTCTGCCATCGTGCAACGTTTCGTTGAGACGCTCGATGCTGGCGACGTGTCATGTGCGCAGACCGTAAGGCCCCTCCGCCTCGTGCCGTTCTTCCCGCGATGGGCGAAAGATGCAACACCTGCCCAGCAGGCGGCCGGAAATAACGCCAGCCACCAGGATCTAGCGCTGACCTCAGCGGCCGTACAGACCGCGGGAGACGTCATCGCGCGCTGGCATATCAACTATAGTGGATCGGGCGCGGGTCTGCGCGGGGGCAGTTGGAGCTATAGCGGTGGCGCGGTGTCACCGCGGTTCACACTTCAGAATGTGCGTTGGGCCGAGGATCTTGCTGTGTCCGGCGCCGCTGCGTGGAACGGCAACACCGGTGCAGTTATCGCATCGCTCACCTACAAGAATGCCAATGGCGAAGCCGCGACGCTGATCGCGCATTGGAACGATCGTGACACCAATGCAATGGCGCAGCTATCCGGTATCACAGGCGGTCGCACAATTCGCGCCAGAATGCCCGCGCCTTAGCATGCAGGCTCACCCTCACAAGTGCGTTGCATGTTCTTTCGTCAGTCGGCCGGTGCAAGGATTTTCCACCCGGGACTCTTCAATCAACTGATAAGCTGAATCTGGATATCTTCTCTCAGACCGACGATAGCTTCCCGCCTGGTGGCGGATCTCTTCATTTTCTGCGAGACGCTCACGAAGTGCGGACGTATCCAGCGTCGCATCTGCCAGCAACTGTTTCGGCTTCATATATGTCAGCCTAATTCTCAGAAGTGGTTCTAACGAACAGATCCCATATTCCATATAGGAGAGATCGAAACGTACAAAATCTCGAAAAACTATCGAAGGAAAATGCATTCAAATTCTGGGAGTAGCGGTTGCACTGGAGACAATGCTGACCCCCACCAAGCGCCTTGGCAAGTGGCTTGATGCGCGGCGTTTTGCAGCTCTGACTTGGACGTTAGTTCCAGTCGCTACCGACCGAGCTCAGGAGGTTGCATCGTCGGCGATGCCCGCAAGCAGGGGGTCGCACCCCCCATCGATTGCTTAAAAAGGCATTTTTCGGCACATGGCTCTATTGGATGCTCCGGTGTTCTGAGGTCTTCAACCCAAGCCCTCGCTGTCGTATGATTCTGTGAGAGGCTTGAGGAACATCCCGGGTGCTGGGGATCGGCTGGTCAATTGATGGGTTGTCGATCTTCGAGCGAATGTCGGGCGCCATCGACCTATCCTATGTGGCAGGGGTTGCGAGCGATGAAACTAAGAGTCTGGTCCATCTGCCGATGCACTCCCCCTTCTCAAACGGCATTCCCAGGATTACCTGCCGGTTGATTGCAGGATCACTTGCTCTCATACGCCGATCAAGTGCTTTGCGCGCCTTGGGGCGAGTGCCTTGGTCTCGTGAGCGCTCGAATGCGGGCAGATCGGGCCGCGAACCTGCGTCATCGTGCCGGGCAGTCACGCTTTTCAGCGCGGCGGACATACCTGTTGATCGGCCTCCATTCGATTTCGATCGAGAGTGAGGTCACGCCCGTGGCGGCAGTGCTCGCAATCGGCGGATGGCGGCGAGGAAAGCCCCGGCCTACCCCCAATTGCGCCAACGGCACCGTTACCGAGCCCGCTTCACTTCACTAGGCTTTCGGCGCCCAGCGCACCAGAGTCACTGCCGATGGTCTTGAGGGGATCGCCTGCTTCTGGCCTCATCGGACAAACGCCACTTAGTCATTGCGGTCTCCACCATGCTCTCCCACGCGCTAGGATGGCGGTCTGCCAATCCCCTGAGACCTGGAAGGCATCGGGCACATTGCAGGCCTGGATGTCTATTGGCAGGGACCGGATGTGTTGCAGCTCAAATGCAGGTGTGACCGTTCCTTGACAATGGCGTGGCGGGCGAGATACGCAATTGGTCACAGTTTGCTGTCTGGAGTGAGAGCGACGTTAGTCATGGATGCAAAGACACTCTTTCGCGCCGCTGACACTGCATCCGGGGATCCTGGAAAGCGACAATTCCCGTTGCTCCTGTCGCCCTATGCCATCGGCAAGGTCACCCTCCGCAACCGCTTCGTGTTCCAGCCGCATTTCACCGCCCTCGGCGACACCGACGGGACGCCATCGGACGCCCATGCTGCCTATCACGAGGAACGGGCACGGGGCGGTGTGGGGCTCATCGTGTTCGAGAGCCAGGCCGTCCACCCCACTGGGAAAATGTCTCGGCGCTTCGTCGATTGCTGGGACCCGAAGATCATTCCACATCACCGCAAGATCGCGGAAGGGGTCCATGCCCATGGCGCCAAGATCTTCGGGCAACTGACCCATGCCGGCCATACGTCGCTGGAACATCCGCCACACATCCTGTGGGCGCCAACCCAGATGCCGGAGCCTTCGAGCCATTTCTCGACCAAGGCGATTGATGACAACGACATCCGCGCAGTGATCGAGGGCCATGGCGCGAGTGCCCGTAATCTCGTTGAGGCGGGTTTCGATGGCATCGAGGTGAAGGTCGCGCATGACGGGTTGCTGCGCTCGTTCTGCTCACCCTTCTTCAACCACCGCACGGACCGCTACGGCGGTACTTTCGACAACCGCATGCGGTTGTCGATCGAATGCTTCGAGGCCATTCGCAAGGCGGTGGGTGACGATGTTCCCATCGGTGTGAGGCTGTGCGTCAACGAGTTCACCACCTTCGGCTATGACAGCGAGTACGGCCTGCAGATGGCCGAGCATTTCCAGGCGAGCGGGCTCGTCGATTATTTCAACTCCGATGCGGGCTCGTTCTCAAGTTACTGGATGGAAATCCCGCCTGCCGCGGTGGCTGCCGAAGACTTCAGGAAGATCAACAAGGAGCTGAAGTCCGTCAGCAAGCTGCCGGTTGTTGGTTTCGGCCGGATGAAGTCACCGCAGCTCGCTGAAGGGGCCCTACAGGCCGGCGAGTGCGATCTGATTGGCATGGCTCGCCAGCTCATCGCAGACCCGTGGACGGCCGAGAAAACGCGAGCGGGCCGGGCCGACCTGGTGCGCCGTTGCATTGCCTGCAACGACGGCTGCCTCGAGCAGGTGAACCAGAGCAAGGCCATACGCTGCGTTCAAAACCCGGGGGCGGGCCGTGAGCGCGAGGTGAACGAGCGGCTTCTGGCCCCCATCAGCAAACAGAGCCATGTTGTGGTTGTGGGTGGCGGCCCTGCCGGATTGAAGGTGGCGGAAACCGCGGCCCGACGCGGTCATCGCGTGACATTGTTCGAACGCAATCGCGCGCTTGGCGGCCAGCTTCTCTTAGCTGAGAAGCAGCCCGAGCACGCCAATGTGGCGGAGGTGACGAGCCATCTCGAAATCGTCGCGGACGAAGCGGGCGTCGAAATCCGGCGTGGCCACAATGCAAGCCCCGACGACATCCATGCGCTGTCGCCCGATGTTGTGATCATCGCCACAGGCTCTGAACCCAACTTGCCGCGCGTGCCGATGGACGATGTGCGCCTCTCACAATCGCTGGGACGGCAAATCCTTCCCGATATCGAAGGGCTTGACCGCGAGTTCGTGGTTTCGGGCGACGATGTGCTGGCGGGACGCATCGAGCTATCGGGTCGCGTTGTGCTGGTCGACAATAACGGTCACTGGGAAGCGGCGGGCACGGCGGAATACCTCGCCGACCAGGGTTGCGAGGTGATCGTGGTGGCGCCCCATTCCGTGGGCAGCGATCTTGAAGGGGGTACCCGCGCGCTGTTCTTCCGTCGCGCCGCGATCAAGAACATTGTCCTGCGCGGAGCGATGTCGCTTGTCGAGGTGGGCGATCACCGGGTTCAGATTTCCCCGGTGTTCAGCGGCAACGATGCCATCGGCTGGGCCAAGTACCTGTTGATGCCGGGTGATGCCGAATGGATCGAGGCTGTCGATTGGGTGGTGCCGGTGATTGGCCGCCGCTCGCGCGAGGATCTCTATCTGAAGCTCAAGCGCGATCCGCGGTTCGAAGGCTTGCGCATCGAGCGCACCGGTGATTGCGTGGCGCCGCGTCTGATCGAGAGCACCATTGCCGAAGCCTTCCTGCTGGCACAGACACTGTGAGGGACACCAGCGCCATGAAACTCGCCTTCAATACCTGGGCCTATTCGAGCTTCCCCGTGTGGGTGCCGGCCTATCCACTGGAAGAGGTGGTGCCGAGGCTGGCAGCCATCGGCTATGACGGCATCGAGTTGGGTGCCGCAAGCCCGCACGCCTATCCGGATTATACAAGCGTGCAACGCCGCCGCGAGATCAGGCAATTGTTCGAGGACAACAAGATCGCATTGGTCTCGATGCTGCCCGCTCCTGGCGGTGGACCGGGATTCAACGTGGCCTCGCCCATCCCGGAGGAACGCGCCGGTGCCATCGACCAGTACAAGAAGGTCATTATTCTCTGTGCTGAACTGGGTGGCAAGATTGTGCTTTATGTGGCGGGCTGGCAGGTGTTCGGCACGACGCGCGAACAGGCCTGGGACTGGAGCCGCGCGGCACTTGAAGAGCTCGCGCAATTTGCGCAGAGCCACGGCATCACCATGTGCATCGAGCCCACGTCTGCCGACAGCAACCTGATCGACAGCGCAGATGATGCGCTGAGGCTTCAGGCGGAGGTTGGCGCACCGAACGTCAAGCTGATGTTTGACACCTATCACACGATCTACCGCAACGAGGTAGCGAGTGACTATGTGCACCGCTTCGGCAAGGACCTTGTCCACATTCATCTCGCCGACAGCAACAGGCTGCCACCGGGTGAAGGCACGGGCTCGTTTCCGACCCTGATCGAAACGCTCAAGAAGACGGGTTTCGACGGCTATCTCACCATGGAAATCGGTTTCAACCGCCGCGATGTCGATCCCGATGCCTTCGCCAGGCGTGCCTATGATTATATCAAGGGCCTGTTGTGAGAAGGCATGCATTGCTGAACCCGTAATCAGACGTTCGTCAAACACTGGCGCACTTGAGTTCTCTGGTTAAACCACTATCTGGGCCACGATATAGTAGGTCCTGACCGTGGCGACGCCCGCGGTGTAATCGCGGTTCGCAGAATAGAAGAGATTGCCGCTGTCGGCGGTGAAGTTACCCCCCTCGGCGATCATAGACCTCGGCAAGCCCATCGTTCAATGGAGGCTCCATGCCTATTTCGATAGCCTGGTTGGATTTCCGGTCGCCGACTCCGAAACCGAATACTCCGACGATGTCGAGTCGGTCTACCGCGCGTCGCGAGACCGCTGCTCCTATCTCGACGAGTTTATCGCGCGGCAGGCATAATTAGCACTAACGTGCCCCTGATGATCGTGTTCCTCGACGCTGGACCGACTTTCGTGCCGACTGGACCCTGCAACGACAGCAGCTCGGCTTTTGTTGAGCCAAATCCAATCTGGCTATCGTTATGAAAGCGAGATCACCCATTTTGACAAGCAGTGAATTGCGGTTAGTCTCTTCATGTCAACTGGGATGGTTACCATGCGCCTCGCGTTTGTGTTACTATTTGTCTTTCTTGCCAACTATGCGCAAGCTGAAGGGTTGCCAGACGGGCCGCCATACCTCCGTATCGAAGCAGCAACGCATTTAGCGGCTATCAAACGCATTGCGGTTGATGCGAGCGGGCAACTCTTGGCCACAGGTTCAGATGACAAGACTGCTCGGCTGTGGAATCTCAAGACTGGCAAGCTGATCCGGGTTTTCCGGCCGCCAATCGGCTTAGGTAATGGCGGCAAGGTTCACGCTGTCGCCTTGTCACCAGACGGGCATTTTCTTGCAGCCGGCGGATGGGATGCCCATGCGGGCCAGACTGGACCGGGCGAGCACTTCATCTATCTCTATGATACGACAAGTGGTGCGTTAACGCAGCGGTTGGGGCCACTCCCCGACGTCGTGCTCGACCTTGCCTTTTCGCCGGACGGGAAATGGCTGGCGGCCGGGCTGGGATCATTCGGCATTCGTTTGTGGGGCGGGAAATCCGGTTTTGCCCGCCCGCCTTGGGCAGATGCGAAGTACAAGGCGAACGTCTATGGCGTTGACTTTGACCGCCGGGGCCGATTGGCATCGGTGAGCTTCGACGGACGGGTGCGGCTTTACCAGACAATGGATGCCGCAACACCCAGAGCCCGGTTGCTAAAGGTCAGGAGGACCCCAGATGGCAAGAGGCCGATTGGTGTCGCATTTTCACCCGACGGGTCAAGCCTCGCAATCGTGTATCTTGACAGTGCTGCAGTAAGCCTACTCAGTACGACGAGTTTAAAACCGTCCGCGGTGGGGTCGGTCGACACGCGAATTGTTGGAGGCAGCAGCCTCTATGGTGTTGCGTGGTCAGGTGATGGCGACACGTTGTACGCCGGCGGTAACTACCAAGGTGGCACCGGAGCTATTCAGATCATCGCTTGGGGCAATGGCGGGATTGGCGCTCCACGCCTGCTTGGCGGACCAATTGATAGCATTATGGATCTCGCAGGACTGCCAGGTGGAGGCGTGGCCTGGAGTGCTTTCGACTCGGAATTTGGCTACTTCAATGCCTCGGGCGAGAGCAGCCTCCAGATTAAGCCCGCAATGGCTGATCTTCGAGAGAAGGCTTCCGGCAATTTTCGAAACGCGGCAGATGCCTCCGCTGTTTGGTTCGGGTTGGGATACGGAGCTGCTGACCCTTGGCTTTTCGACCTCTCGCGGCTTTCATTCCATGCCGCGCCCGAGCGGCCAGAGGACTTCACCGAGCCCAATACAGACCGACTGAGGATCGAGGGATGGTACAATAGCTACCAACCCAAGCTCAATTCCCGGCCATTGCCGCTCCGGAACAATGAATACTCTCGCAGCCTTGCGATAGCACCTGACGGAGCGAGCTTCGTTCTAGGCACGGACTTTTCGATCTATCGATATGATGACCAAGGACAGCCACTATGGCGCAGTCCAGCACCGGGATCCGTTTGGGGTGTCAATCACTCTGCCGACGGCACCATAATCATGGCAGCACTCGGCGATGGCACAATTCGCTGGTATCGCACGTCCGATGGTGCCGAGTTACTTGCCCTTTTCGTACACGCTCCGGATAAGCGCTGGATAGTATGGACACCAACGGGATACTATGCCGCTTCACCAGGAGGCGAAGATCTCATCGGCTGGCATATCAACGGCATGACCTGGGATGACGCCGTCAACTTCTTTCCTGCTTCACGCTTTCGCGACCGATTCTATCGGCCTGATATTGTGCAACTCGTGCTCGAAACACGTGATGAAGCGGCAGCTATCGTTGCTGCCAATGTCATTGCCAAACGCAAGAATGATGGTGCCCTGTCGATTAAGGACTTGCCGCCCGTCATCGAAGTCATCGCAGATGCCCAGGGATTAGAAGCAGACGAGACTAACCTGGAACTGCGTTACCGATTGCGCGCGCCATCTGGCCGCGAGGTTACCAAGATCGAAGTGCGGGTCGATGGTCAACTTTCTGACGTCATCGCGGCACGCGGCGTCTCAACAGTCGACGATGCGGTTGACGGGTCGGTACCGCTGATTGTGCGCATTCCCTCTCGCGACTGCGAAGTGTCTCTGGTCGCATTTCATGGCGATCAGGCCAGCACGTCCGCCAAGGTGAAGGTCTCTTGGAAGGGATCAGAACCTCCCAAACCCACGCGTCGGCTATTCGCCCTGCTGGTAGGTGTAAGCAAATATGATGATCCCGCACTAGAGCTCAATTTTGCCGACAAGGATGCGCAAGATCTTGCTGCGGTCCTTAAGAGACAACAGGGACGATTCTTTCAAAGCGTTGAAACAACACTCTTGCTTAACGAAGAGGCGACCGGGCAGGCAATCGACGACGCGCTCGTTAAAATTAGCGCCCAAGCGGGGCCAGACGACTACACTTTGGTATTCATGGCGGGTCACGGCGCAACAGTGCAGAACAAATTCTATTTCTTGCCAACCAGCGTCGATGTCTCCGGCGATCGCATGGTGGCCACATCCTTGCGCGGTGGGGTGATTGCCTCGCGCTTGAACGCAGCGAGGGGCAAGGTTCTGTTTTTTATCGATGCCTGCTATTCGGCTCAAGCGCTGCGCCTGGACATGTCAGGGTTTGTCAATAGCATCACCGGCGAAAACAATGCCGTGATGATGTACTCCTCCTCATCTGGCACCGAGGTCTCATATGAAGGTTCCCAGTGGCAGAACGGAGTATTCACCGAAGCTCTCATGGCAATCTTGGATGACCCGGCTTCCTACAATGCTCAGGGAGAAATCATCACCGACGAGTTGGCTGTTGCACTGCGGAAAAAGGTCAATACTCTCACGGATGGGCGCCAAACGCCGATTGGACGCGCCAGCGAAGCCGTGCCTCCATTCCCGATTGCGGGACTGTAAGTGCCGCGTCATTCCGTTTGTATGGGTTACAATCAACCCAATAAGGCCGGCCATATACTCTGGTAGTGATTATAGTTATCTCATGAGAGCTGATGCGGGACACGCCGGACCTTCTTGAGGTTCATAACCGTTCCCTGCCGCTTCAGCATCTGGTGCAATTGCCTGTAGCCGAACCAGCGGCGTTCAGCTGCAAGTCCCCGCAAGCGTATCCGCAAGCCTGTGTCATCAGGCCAGATTGTCGAGCATGGAATCCGCCAGCAGCTTCTTCAGCTTGGTATTCTCGTCCTCAAGTGCCTTTAGCTGGCGGGCATCGGAAACATCCATCCCGCCTAACTTGGCCTTCCAATTGAAGAACCTGGCACTGCTGATCCCGTGCCTGCGACAGACTTCAGCGGTTGCCATCCCGCCTTCCTGTTCGCGCAGAACCCGGATGATCTGCTCTTCCGCGAACCGTGACTTCCTCATCGTCCAACTCCTTCTCAAGTCGTCGGATTCTACTATTTTTTGGATCAGTTTGCGGGGCTCAGGTCACGGATCACATTGCTCCGGTTTGAAAAGTCGTGCAGTTGATCCGCTGTGGGCAATTCAGATGCGAGTAACGCGGCTGATGCGCAAGTCTTCATTTGGAGATTGGAATTGACCGCCCGCCCTCAAATCGCCCTCTACGGTTGCGATCGTGGTATTCCAATTTCCTGTGCCGCTCTCGAGGCGTTTTGAAAAGGCAGCACCTATGACAGAAGCGACACCTGGTCCGGTGCGAGACCTCAACCCATCCCTGCCTCCGGAGACGTTTCTTGAGATGGTGGACGTGCCTGCGGCAGGATACAGGTCCGCAATCGCAATCAAACACGATGGAAGGATGAACCAGGTCATGGTCACCTTTGTCCTGCAAGAACGTAACGATGAGTCCGCAACATACTCTGCCGTCTGCCCGCGCTGTAAGATTGGGGAGATCGCAGTAGCTGTGAAGCTCAATGCGAACGGAAGTTTCGCCGAGGCTCCGGCTTGCCCCACACTCTGCCTTGCTTGCGAGGACTGGCTGGACGCCATTCTTGAACCGGGAGCATCGGCGAGCCTTAAAGACGAACCCTCGGATCGCGCGACGCTGAACAAGTATATCAAAGGTATGACGACGCGAGCTTGGGACTGAGTGCATGTGATGTTTGCTGCCGCATCGCACGATGCCCATTGCACACTTTGCGGTTTGCCCTTGCTTATTGAGCCTCGACAGCCCATGTGTTGGAGGTCTGTGGCACTCCATAGCACTGAGTGCCAGCTTACATCTCTGAATTGTATTTTGAACAGCGAACATTGCTGACCGCAAGCTTTGGCTTCGCGAACCCATGCTCATACAAGGATAATCTCATGAAGTTCCGTCCTCTCCACGACCGCGTTGTCGTCAAGCGGGTTGAAGAAGACAAGAAGACCAAGGGCGGGATCATCATCCCCGAGACCGCCCAGGAGAAGCCCATGCAGGGCGAAATCATCGCCGTTGGCCCTGGTGGCCGCGATGAAGCTGGTAAGCTGATTCCAATCGACGTCAAGGCTGGCGACATCGTGCTGTTCGGCAAGTGGTCGGGCACCGAAGTGAAAATTGAAGGCACCGAATACCTGATCATGAAAGAGAGCGACATCATGGGTGTCGTTGAAGCGCAGACGTCAGCCAAAAAGGCTGCCTGATCACGCTTTGAACTCCCGGCTATACTTAAATCATTGCTGTAAAGGATATCATTATGGCTGCTAAGGAAGTCCGCTTCGGCGGTGAAGCTCGCGAGCGCATGCTGCGCGGTGTCGACATTCTCGCCAACGCGGTGAAGGTCACCCTCGGCCCCAAGGGCCGCAACGTCGTCATCGACAAGAGCTTCGGAGCTCCCCGCACCACCAAGGATGGCGTCACCGTCGCCAAGGAAATCGAGCTCGAGGACAAGTTCGAGAACATGGGCGCCCAGATGGTGCGCGAAGTGGCCTCGAAGACCAACGACGTGGCCGGCGACGGCACCACCACCGCCACCTTGTTGGCCCAGGCGATCGTGCGTGAAGGCTCGAAGGCCGTGGCCGCGGGCATGAACCCGATGGACCTGAAGCGCGGTATCGAGAAGGCCGTGCAACAGGTGGTCGAGGACATCCAGAAGAAGGCCAAGAAGGTCAAGGATTCCGCTGAGATCGCCCAGGTCGGCACTGTCGCCGCAAAC
>JANLTS010000357.1:0-5282 GCA_031363045.1 Hyphomicrobiales bacterium | reverse complement strand
AAGTGGAACATCTGCGTTCCACCAAGAGCACATCCCTGGCGGAAAGCCCTGCCGGCTCTCCGGGCGCTGCTTGGCGCTATTACCGCCAGCCTCACAAGCTGGCACCTCCCGCGTTGGGCAGCGCCCGCGCCTCCCACCACCTTTGAGGGACTTCTGCTGTCACCCTCACCAAGGATGACGCATGCCTGAACGTCTTCTCCCGCATGCGGGAGAAGAAGGAACCCGCGCCAGCGGGGAGATGAGGGGAAGGGACACGAAATCCGATCGCCTAGCCGCCTGCGGTTTTGGAATTCTCCAAATTTGTGGCAAACAGAAAAACACACAGGAGGCCTTCATGCCCCAACCCATCATTCACGGCTTTTTCGACGAACCCACCAACACCGTCAGCTATCTTGTTGCCGATCCTGAGAGCGGCCAGGCTGCAGTGATCGATCCGGTGCTCGATTATGACCACAAGTCCGGCAAGGCTTCGACGAAATCGACGGATGAGATTCTCGCCAAGGCCCGCGAAGGTGGCTTCACCATCGGCCTTGTCCTCGAAACCCATGTCCATGCCGATCATCTGTCAGGCGCGCCCTATATCAAGCTGAAGACCGGTGCCAAGGTTGGGATTGGCGAGCGGGTGCGCGAGGTGCAGAAGATTTTCCGCCCGGTGTTCAATGCGATCGACGTGTCGGGCGAGGGTTCCGAATTCGATATCCTGTTCAAGGATGGCGACCGCTTCAAGATCGGCAATCTCGACACAGAGGTTATCGCCACACCGGGACATACGCCGGCCTGCGTGTCATTCAAGATCGGCGACGCGGTGTTTGTCGGCGACACGCTGTTCATGCCGGATTACGGCACGGCGCGCGCGGATTTTCCCGGCGGTGATGCGCGCATGCTCTATCGCTCCATCCGCAAGCTGATGGCACTGCCAAAGGAGACCCGGCTGTTCATGTGCCACGATTACCTGCCCAAGGAGGGCCGCCGTCACTATGTCTGGGAAACCACGGTGGCCGAGCAACTTGCCCACAACGTCCACGCCCATGAGGGGGTAAGTGAAGACGCGTTCGTCAGCATGCGGAACGCCCGCGATGCAACGCTGTCGGCGCCGGTGCTGCTGTTGCCATCGATCCAGGTCAACATGCGGGCTGGTCAACTGCCGCCAGCCGATGCCGATGGCGTGCATTACTTACGCGTGCCGGTCTCCCTTGCGCCTTGAGCATGGCTCGTTTGCCAAGCTCACCGATGGCGGCTAGGGAGGTTGCCACAACATCTTTGGTCCCCATCACAGCATGGCATTGTCTCCGAACCTCCGCGGCATCGGTGCCGTTCTCCTGTCCGCCGGTGCCTTCGTGGCCAATGACAGCTGCATGAAACTGGCGCTCGCCGACGCGCCACCGTTTCAGGTGCTGATCATGCGCGGTGTTGCCGCCTGCCTCTGGTGCTTGCCAATTCTGATGATCTCAGGCTTTGGCCGCGACCTTCCCAAAGCCTTCAACCGCTGGGTTCTGCTGCGCTCCTTCAGTGAAGTCTTCGCCATCTTGAGCTTCATTCTGGCGCTGGCGAATATGCCGATTGCCGATATCACGGCCATCGTCCAGACGTCACCGCTCATTGTGCTGATTGGCACGTGGGCGATCTGGGGTGACAAGATCGGGCCGCTCAGATTGTTACTCATCGGGCTTGGCATCAGCGGGGCCATCCTGGTGGCCCAGCCCGGTGGCGACGCCGCTTCGCCCTTCGCCATTTTTGGGTTCATGTGCGCGGTTGGTGCTGCCGGCCGCGATGTTGCCACCCGCAAGGTGCCACCGGGAACGCCAGCCCTCATTGTCACCTTTTCGACGCTGCTGATCGTCATGCTCTCCGCGACAGTCTGTTCGCTGCTGTTTGAAACCCAGGTCACGCCGACGATGCGCCACGCCGGGTTGATGGCCATCGCCGGATTCTTTCTGATGTGTGGCCATGCGCTGATCTTCCTGGCCTATCGCATGGCACCAGCGCGGGTGGTGGCGCCGTTCAACTATGCCTTCCTGCTGTGGGCGGGGTTATCGGGCCTGTTGCTGTTCGGTGATGTGCCCAACGCGCTGGCAATTGGCGGTATGGCGCTGATCCTGGCGGCAGGTTTGGGGGTAGTCATGCTTGAAGGCCGTACACGGCAAGGTGAACAACCCGTGCGTTGAACTTGACGTCCTAGTGATTTCCAGTTGACCATCGATTCGGGCTATGAGGGCTCATTGGAAACACACGGAGAACACCCCATGACGATGACACGACGCAATACCCTTCTCGCCCTTGCCGGCGCCATGACGGCAGCTATTGCTGGCACCGCAGTTTCCACGGCGGTCCAAGCAGCCGACATGGAGAAGTGCTTTGGCATCTCCCTCAAGGGCCAGAACGACTGCGCGGCGGGCGAGGGCACAAGCTGTGCCGGCACCTCGACAATCGACTATCAGGGCAATGCCTGGAAGCTGGTGCCGAAGGGTAGCTGCGTCACCACCGAAACACCGCTTGGCCCCGGCTCGCTCGAAGCCATCAAGCGTCCGGCCTGATCCAGAGGGGGCGTGCGGTCGCGCTCCGATGCTGAACTCCCACACCATACCAGCCCGCGGTGGCCTTGGCCTCAAAGCCGAGCACTACCGCGGCGTTCTCGAAACAAAACCGGATCTCGGGTTCTTCGAGATCCATGCCGAGAACTACATGGGCAGCGGCGGGCCGCCGCATCGCTACCTGACTGCCATCCGAGATCACTATCCCATTTCGCTCCACGGCGTCGGACTGTCGATCGGTGGCAATGGCCCGCTTGATGCCGCGCATCTGCAACGTCTGAAGGTCCTGAACGCGCGCTATCAGCCGGGCCTGTTTTCGGAACACCTGGCATGGTCGACCCACGATACAGGTTATCTTGCCGACCTCCTGCCGTTGCCATACACGGACCTGACCCTGCAACGCGTGTGTGATCACATCGATCAGACTCAAAGCGTCATTGGAAAGCAGATGCTGTTGGAAAATCCATCGAGCTATTTGAGTTTCGCGGAAAGCACGTTTTCGGAGGCGCAGTTCATTGCCGAGGTTGTGCGCCGCACCGGTTGCGGGCTACTCCTCGACATCAACAACGTGTTCATTTCGGCAGAGAATCTTAAGACCTCACCAATGGCCTATATCGAGGATTACCCACTCTCACATGTGCATGAGATTCATCTTGCCGGCCATGATGTGACAGTGGACAACGAAGGCGCCAAACTCCTGATTGACACACATGGCGCACCGGTCGCCGATGCGGTTTGGGATCTCTATCGCGAGATCATATCACGCACCGGTCCGTTGCCGACACTGATCGAGCGTGACAGCAATGTGCCAGCACTCGAAGTCCTCGTGGTAGAAGCACATCGGGCGGATTGCCTGTTGCATGCCCTGCGCAGGGCCGCCTGATGCAAGCTCCGGATTTTCACCGAGCGATCGGCAACTGGGCAGCTGCACTGCCACACAGTCGCATGAGCGTTTACCGCAACAACGTGGCTGCGGCGCTGGTCAATGCGCTGAAGGTGCGCTTTCCGGTGACCGAACGGCTTGTTGGTTCCGAGTTCTTTGCTGCCATGGCACTTGCCTTTGCCGACGGCTACCGGCCGACATCGCCGGTGCTGATCGAGTACGGCGGCAACCTCCCGGACTTTGTCCGCCTGTTTCCACCGGCGGCAAGCGTTGCCTATCTTGGCGATGTCGCCGAACTCGAAGTTCAATGGTGGCAGGCGTACCATGCCGCCGACCTGGCGCCGCTGACTGCAGGCGCACTCTCGGGGATCGATCCGGATCAGCTTGGCGATCTGCACTTCACGCTCCACCCCGCAGTGGGGCTGCTCAAATCATCCTTCGCCACAGCCAGCATCTGGCATGCGCATCACGGGGGACCAGGGATGAAGAGTCTTGTCCTTCATGGTTCGCAATGCGTTCTTGTTGCAAGATCACTCGCGGACGTTACTGTCACAATCATTCCTCCTGCCCGCTTTGCGTTCCTCAATACCCTCAAGGATGGAGGCAGCCTCGCCGAAGCGGTTGAGGCGGGTCTCGAACTTTCTCCGGATTTCGACATCACGCCAGAGCTGGGCACATTCTTCACATCAGGCATCGCAACAGGATTCTTAGTATGACAGGTCTTATCAACTCACTCGTTGGTCTGATGGCCCGAACCCCACACGCCATTATCGCGCTTGTCGGACGGCTCGCCATCGGATTGGTGTTCTGGAACTCGGGCCGCACCAAGGTTCAGGACTGGAATATTTTCCATGTCAGTGACAGCACTTTGTTCCTCTTCAAGGAAGAGTATAAACTGCCGATCATTCCGCCGGAACTGGCGGCACTTGGCGCGCAGGTGGCGGAGCATGTGTTTCCCATTTTATTGATCATCGGACTTGCCACGCGCTTCTCAGCATTGGCACTCCTCATCATGACTCTTGTCATTCAGATCTTCGTCTATCCCAATGCCTATGTTGTCCATGGCACATGGGCCGCGGTATTGCTGATGCTGATCAAGTATGGACCTGGGCCGCTCTCGGCTGATCACATCCTCTCGCGCCGTTGATTCTGGTATCGATGGACATGCACCAAACACGATAGAAAAATGGTCTCCAGCCTTCTGACATGACCAACGACAATCTTGTCATCCAGATTTCTAAAGCCCCAACGACAGGGTGCATCGGCCGGGTGTTTGTTGGCAAGCGATTCCGAGCAAACTTCCATAGGCCATATTTCGGAGATGAACTGCTGCAGGGCGCTGTGCGAGTTGCCGCGAGCGGAATGTTCGGTAACCCCGCGCTCTGTTATGGGAGCGAGACCCATGGCAGAGAGCTTTGATGAGGTGACCAAAGTCATCAGCTACAGACCAGGGATTGTGGGTGCAACGTTTGACACTTCCCGGCGCCTACATCTCAAAAACCCATCTGGACCACATTCCCGTCCATGTAAGACCAGCGAATTTCCAGTAACCGAATATCCCTAACCGCTGGATGAGTCCATGCAGTGTGAACGGCAATCAAGCTACAGCGCGCTGACATTCTGGCGGAAGTGCAACAATCTCAATCCAATAGCGGCCGACGGTCTTCACAATCTCCACGAGGCTGTCAAACGTTACCGGTTTGCAGATGAACGAGTTCACACCAAGATTGTAGGTGCGGACGATGTCTTCTTCGGCCTTCGAAGTGGTGAGGATAATGATCGGAATACGCTGCAAGATCGGCGACGCCTTGATCTCCCGCAAGGCAGTACGGCCATCCTTGCGCGGCATGTTGAGATCGAGCAGGATG
>JANLTS010000351.1:0-4526 GCA_031363045.1 Hyphomicrobiales bacterium | reverse complement strand
CGGCGACTTCATCGAGGACAAGAACGCCATCCTGCCCATCGACGCGGCGATCCAGGCCAATTTGCGCGAAACCACCACCCGCGTGCTGGCCAGCCTGACGCCGCGCGAGGAACGCGTTCTCCGCATGCGCTTCGGCATCGGCATGAACACCGACCACACGCTGGAAGAAGTCGGCCAGCAGTTCAGCGTGACCCGCGAACGCATCAGGCAGATCGAAGCGAAGGCCTTAAGGAAGCTGAAGCATCCGAGCCGGAGCAGGAAGCTGAGGAGCTTCCTCGACAACTAGAGTGATTCTGATTGAGCCTGAACCGGTCACACTAAGCCCGTCACCCCAGCGGAGGCTGGGGTCCCGCTGCGTTTGTGTGAGCAGGAAAAGCGGGATGCCAGCCTGCGCTGGCATGACGGGAGTAGAGGGTCAATCTGAAACGAAATGACTCCAGAAGTGTATCACCCTCCTACCCTCGTGGGGAGAAGGTGCACGGAGGGCAAATGAGGGCCGGCTTGGCAATGCCAAGACGGTGGTGCACCGAGTCAATATCTCAAGCCAATCGGGTCTTGATGCTGAATAAGGTCAGTGCAGTGAATGCCGTGGCACCGCATGTTCTGCGGATCACTTTCCAGGACGGCTATTCCGGCATCCATGATTTCGCGGCGCTGTTTGCCGGGCATGGTCCGATGGCCGAACCGTTGCGAAATCCGGATTATTTCGCCCGCGTGTTCCTGGAGTATGGCGCGCTGACCTGGCCCAATGGCTACGACATGTGCCCCGACTGGCTGCGCATGGAAATGGAAAAAGGCGGCGGAACCAGGAAGCCGGTTGTCGCCGAATAGCGTCCATTTAGAATCAGTTCCAGAAAGCACAGAGTTTCCTGGAGAGTTGAGGATAACCGCATGACGAAGCCAGTGATCTTCACAATTTCAGCTGTATGAGACTCTGAAGCCTCGGATTGGAGCGGTCACTGCGACGACATCCCGGCGGCGGCAGACGAGGCGACACTTGATGAACTTCTGTCCAAGATTTCGGCCATGGCTCTCGATTTCCTGTCGGACAACCATCCGGGAGTACAGCCATCTTCCGTGTTCCTGCAAATCACGGCACTGCGCGAAGCCGAACCAGTGGCTGCATGAATGGCGCCGCAATTCGACCGTGCGCTGAGAGATCACCTCCGTTCCGCAGGATGCAGACTTGTCCGTCAAAGCAAAGGTAAGGGAGAGAGTTGACTTCGCCAAGCGTGAATAGATGTTTAATGAAGTAGCCCTCCTGGGCCACAAGTTTTCAACCCGCACCATTGGGCTTTCCTGCAAAAAATTCCTTGACAAATATTCCTAGTTCTGTCATATTTATCCTGTCTCCTTCCCACGGAGGGGCGGTTCGCGAGCCGTCGTGAACTGGGGGAGGGGATGCGGGGCCTGAAGTTGGGGGTGACGGACACCTTCATAACCAGGGACCGCCCACATTTCCCCGGGCTGCCCGTGCCGGCAGCCCCTCCTTCAGTGGATCAAGGAGGTCCAGAGATGAAAATTTCGAAGATCTCCGTAAGTCGAAAGTGGGCATTGGTCAAAATCCGCGGCGCAGGCGGCGCGAGTAGCCGCCTATTTTTACACGTTCTGCGGTGAAGCGCGGCCTGCGCCTCCCCTCCGCCCATTAAGGGCGATCATCCGCCGCATATGTTCAGCGAGGGCTCCGCCAATCGCCGAAAATTCTTGGCCGGTCCTTCACTCAAGTTTCCCCGCCACAGGAGGATTCCATGCTCTATGAACTCGAATGGCTGACACCCCATGAAACGCCGATGGGCCGCACCGTCGCCGATTGGGTGCAAGGGGTGCGCTGGCTTGAGGAGAACAGATACCTCCGCGATCCCGCCACCATGACCTGGCCCGCCGACCCCCAACATCCCGCCAACCAGCAGATGGCGCTGCAGCAGAAGGTCTGCCCGCCGCTGTGCTGGCGCAAAAGGTGCAAGCGGGCGCAACGCTGCGTCCATTTCATGCCGCTGGCGGTGCGCGAGTTCATGCCGGAGCTCGTGGTGCACCTCTATAATCTCCATGGCGAACCGCTGGATTATTCAGGACCGGTCAATCCCGACAAGATGATGATCCTCGGCGAACTCTTCGGCAAGGCGGCGAAGCCTCCCGCAAATCGCGAAAGCCGGCTGCCCCTCGACATGGCATTGGACTTGACCGCGACTCGCGATCAGGATGACAAGATTGAAACGCAGGCGAGGGCACCGGCATGACAAGATTTCCCACCTTCTTCATCTCCCATGGCGGCGGCCCATGGCCGTGGCTGCCGGAGATGCGGCAGAAGCTTGCCACGCTCGAGGCTTCGCTCGCCGATATTCCCAACCAGCTTCCGGAAACGCCCAAGGCCATCCTGATGATCTCCGGCCATTGGGAAGGGCCGGATTTCGCGGTGATGGGCTCGGCGGCACCACCGATGGTCTATGACTATTCCAACTTCCCGCCCTTCACCTATCAGATCAAATATGGTGCGCCGGGCGCGCCCGATCTGGCGAAACGAACTCTGGAACTGATCACCGGCGTCGGCCTTCCGGCTCATCTCGATTCATCGCAAGGCTTCGATCATGGAGTCTTCGCGCCGATGGCGGTGATGTATCCTCAAGCCACGATGCCGACCTATCAGGTGTCGCTCAAGGCGGGCTACGATCCCGAGATGCATCTGGCCTTGGGTCGGGCGCTGAAACCGTTGCGCGACGAAGGCGTGGTGATTGTCGGTTCCGGCCTCAGCTATCACAATCTCCGGCGCATGGGTGAACCGGGGCGCGAGCCTTCGGCGGCGTTTGACGCCTGGCTCGATGCCGCGCTGAAATCCGAGCCTGCAACGCGCACGGCACTGCTCAAGCAGTGGGATAAGGCACCCGCCGCCCGCATCTGTCATCCGGAAGAAGATCACCTCATCCCGCTGATGGCGGCCATCGGCGCAGCCGAGACCGAGACGGCGACGCGCATCTATCACGATGCCAACGTCTATGGCGGCATCACCGCCTCAAGCTACCGGTTTGGATGAAGGAGCAAGACCATGACAGAGCCGCAGATCAGATTTGACGATGGTGCCGCCTACGAGAAATTCATGGGCGTGTGGAGCCGCAGCGTCGGCGAGGTCTTCCTCGACTGGCTATCCCCGCCCAAGGGCATGGCCTGGCTCGATGTCGGCTGCGGCAACGGCGCTTTCACCGAGTTGCTGGTGGAACGCGTTGGCGCCAACCGCATTCTCGGCATCGATCCGTCCGATGGTCAGATCGACTATGCCCGAAAGCGGCATACGGCAGGGCTCGCCCAGTTCATGAAGGGCGATGCCATGGCGCTCGATGTGGCGGACGGCAGCTTCGATGCCGCAGTTATGGCGCTGGTCATCTTCTTCGTGCCGCAACCAGCGAAGGGCGTTGCCGAGATGGTGCGGGCGGTCAGGCCCGGTGGCCATATCTCGGCCTATGCCTGGGACTTGCTAGGCGGCGGCTTCCCGCTCCATGTCTTCCATGAAGAGTTGCTGGCGCTGGGTTTGCCGTCACCGCTGCCGCCCAGTCCCGAAGCCTCGCGCCTCGATGTTCTTGAGGGGCTCTGGCGCGACGCCGGCATCAGCAGCATTGCGACGCGGGCAATCACCGTCGAGCGCATTTTCGCGGATTTCGAAACGCTGTGGGCCATCAACATGTCTGGCCCACGGCTCTCGGCAGTGTCGGCCGCCATGTCGCCGGAGCAGCGTGAGACGCTGAAAGCCAATGTCAAGGCACGGCTGTCACCTGATGGAAGCGGTCCGATCAACTGTTCTGCCCGCGCCCACGCCATCAAGGGCCGGACTCCGGGATGAGTGCTTCCGGGCACCTTCACAGGCGATGTGCAGGTGCCCGGAGGACTTGCTCTCGTGAAAGCTCAACTCGCCGCCACGTATTGATACGCGCTATCCTTCCTCTCGGCATAGCCGACGCCCGGATAGGGCCAATGGAAACCGAGCATCTTCGTCTTGTCGGTGGCGGCACGGTCCAGCAACGCCTTGCGTTTGGCGACAGCGACATCGTGCATCGCGTCGAAGGCCAGGCGCCACTCCGGATGGGGGAAGTACATAGCGGGCAGGCCGATCGCATCGCCGACGATGATCAGCCCATCCTCGCCCGCCACTTCGAAGGACACATGCCCCGGCGTGTGCCCGGAGGTGTCAAGCACGCGGATGCCGGAAACGATGTCGTCTCCCGGCTTCACCATCGTGACGCGATCCTTGGCGCCGTTGAGATGCTTCTGGGCGCCGAGCACGAAGGGGTGCATCTCCGCGGGCATCTGAGTGAGAATGTCCTTGCCCATCCAGAAATCCCATTCGGCGGCGGCGCAATAATACGCGTCGTTGGGAAAATTCAGCGCGCCGCCAGCATTCACCGTCGCCCAGATGTGGTCGGGATGGGCATGGGTGAAGACCATCTTGGTGATCGCCGCCGGATCGATCCCGGCGAGCTTCAGATTTTCCATGAGCTTGCCAGCACTCGGCTGGAACTCAGCGCCGGAACCGTTGTCGA
>JANLTS010000341.1:0-4153 GCA_031363045.1 Hyphomicrobiales bacterium | reverse complement strand
GACAACCGAAAGACACCCATTAACGTCGGCCCGTGACCTGCGGACTTGTGATCAGCGTGTCGCCGTTTGACGGACTTCAAATTGAGCCGTTCCATCAATGGTGTTTCCCCATCTCCAGCACAAAAGACGACAAGCCTGGGTGTGGTCCGGATGACCCCCGGTCTTCTGATCAGCGTGTTACATTTCCAGAAACCAAAAACAGAGCCGGTTCGCCAATACGTTAATGCGATGACTGCTCTCAATCACAGCGACGCTGGGTTTGGCCCGGGCGCGGCGACTCAACCCCCGGCCTCTTGATGATCGAGTCGATTCATGAACCCGAGCCGTGTATGTTGGAGGTGTCCCCACTTTTATGGATCACCACAAATTTCACGTAACTCCATGAACTGAGCATACGGCCCTGCTGCAGGAGAACGCTAAACCAGAGTGCTATCTTTTCTTGCTTGAAGACATGGAGCGCGATCTGGCACGCTTCCGCAAAGGCAGTTACTGTGATTCGAAGCTCGAATGTCAATATTGATAGACAAGATCGAAGCCATTGCGCCGGATCAGGCATCGCTGGCTGCTGCCGTCAAGATCAAGCCAAACTCATGGTCGGTGTTAGCCTTAGACAGCGCCGAAGCCTTTGCCTGGGGAGAATGCCAGGGGTCTGGTTCGACCCCATATCGAGCCTGCGTTCACATCCCTGACCTCGGTTACAAGTGCACCTGTCCCAGCCGCAAGTTTCCGTGCAAGCACACGCTGTCCCTGATGCTGATGCTGGCAAAGTCTCCTAAGGCCTTCTCGACAGGCGAGTTGCCCGACTGGGTGAGGGACTGGTCGAGCCGCCGGCGAACCGGTGCCGGGCCAGCTGCTGAAACACCCAAACACCCGAAGGCATCTCTAGGTGTCATCCCCGCTGAAAACGATGTTGAGCCAAGAGATGAAAAGTCCGAAGCCCGAGCAGCGCAACAGCGCGAAAGGCTGAAGGCCTTACGCGAGGAGTCGATCATCAGCGGACTGGATGAGCTTGATCTTTGGATTAGCGACCAACTGAACCGCGGCCTCAGTGGGTTCATTGCCACGGCTACTCCAAGTTGCCGTTCGTTGGCACAGCGGATGGTGGATGCAAAGGCTCCCGGCCTTGCAAGCTGGATCGATGGCTTGCCCAGTAGGCTTCTTGCTCTTTCGGAAAGAGACCGCAACATCGGTTTGATCGAATTCCTTGGCGAACTTCACTTGTTTGCGCAGGCTTACCGGCGGCAGGAGCATCTGCCCGAGGCGCTCAGACGGGATGTGCGGCGAATGGCTGGCTGGACCATCGATCGACAAACGCTGCTCGAAATGCTTGACACAGTGCGAATCTCGGCAAATTGGTTGGTCACCGGAGTACATGCTGAGGTCCAACCTGACAAGTTAAGGCGCATCGAAACCTGGCTGCTCGGTAAGCAGAAGGGTATTGACCATGCATGCCTGTTTCTCCCCAGCGAGTCACTCAACTGGGGTCGAACGATTGCTGCAGGCAAATTCTCACCAGGTCAGTACACGAGCAACACGAAAGCTCAAGACACGATCAGCGAATAGCTGGTGCTGCGTCCGCCGCCCGAGTCTTTGGTGAGGATGCCGCGTTTGATCAGATCGTCGATATCGCGCAAGGCGGTATCCTGCGAGCACTTCGCGAGCGCTGACCATTTCGAAGTGGTGAGCTTGCCCTCGAAGCCATTCACGAGCCTGTTGATGATGCCACGCTGCCGTTCGTTGAACGTCGTGCCGCCATGCCGCTCCCAAAAGCGTGCCTTTGTCATGACCGTGGCGAGCGTGTTTTCGGCCCTGTCGAAGGCACGATCAAGGCAAGCCAAAAACCATTCGAGCCAGGAAGTCACATCCAGATCGCCCTTCTGGGTCGCTTCCAGCATGTCGTAGTAGGCGTTGCGTTCGACGCGGATCTGCGCCGACATGCTGTAAAACCGCTGCGTCGATCGCTCGGACCTGGCCAAAGCCATGTCGGCGATGGCGCGCGCGATGCGGCCGTTTCCATCATCGAAGGGATGGATGGTTACGAACCAAAGATGGGCCAGCGCCGCCTTCAGCACCGGATCGAGGGACGCCTCGCGTTCGAACCAGGTCAGAAACGCCTGCATTTCGGTTTCCAGGCGATCCGCGGCTGGCGCTTGGTAGTGCACCCGCTCCCGGCCAATTGGTCCCGAGACAACCTGCATCGGCCCGGTTTGATCTTCCCGCCAGGCTCCGACCATGATCCGGTTCATGCCGCTTCGCCCTGTCGGAAACAGCGCGGCGTGCCAGCCGAAGAGCCGTTCCTTGGTGAGGGGCTTGGCGTAATGCTGCGTGGCGTCGAGCATCATCTCGACGACGCCCTCGACATTCCGATCCGCAGGCGTCAACGCGCCGATATCCATGCCGAGGCGGCGCGCGATGGAGGAGCGGACCTGCTCCTTGTCCAGCACTTCGCCTTCGATCTCGCTTGATTTGAGGACATCTTCTGTCAGCGTTTGAAGAACGGCCTCGGCCTGAAGCTGGAAGCCAAGCGCCTCCATCCGCCCGATCAGTCGTCCCTGACGATGGCGCACGGCGGCAAGGCGCCCGGAGAGTGCTTCGTCGCTCCATCGGAACGCAGGCCAGTCCTTCAGCTCGTGGATGTAAGTTGTCATTCACCGCGTTTTCTGCGGAGATTATAGGCGTTATTCTCCGCAAAACGCAAGCCTAATCTCCGCAAATAATGCGGCGAATAGACATTCTATTCTCCGCATGGGCGGCTTTCTGCCCGGTTTGCGCCAGTTCCCGCCATTCATGGGGAGACCCGCGAAGAGCATCTTGCTGTCCGTTGTCGACCGCGCCTGAGTGCGGAGACAAAGGGTCGAAAGCATGAAGACGCATCCTACCGAGCGCGGCGTAAAGGGGCTTCAGCCGAAGCAGAAGAACATCATCGTCTATTACGAGGAGGTGGTCGGCTTCGGCGTGCGGATCACCAGCGGCGGCACCCGCGCCTTCATCCTGACCTATCGTATCGAAGCACGCGAACGCCGCCTCACCATCGGCGCGTGGCCGGATTGGTCGGTGACCGCCGCGCGGGAAGAGGCCAAGCGCCTGAAACGCGAAATCGATCAGGGCCGCGATCCGATGGCCGAGCGGGACGAAGCCCGCGAATCGCCGAACGTTCGGCAGCTGATCGACCGCTATCTCGAAGAACACGCCGCCAAGCTCGCCAAGAGGAACCGCGACGATCAGACTTCCATGCTGCGGAAGCTGGTAGAACCCTCCTGGGGACCGCGCAAGGCAGCTGAGATCCAGCCCGAGGACGTCGATAAGCTGCACGGCCAGATCACCAGCGGCACGCCGGGCAAGAAGGGCCGCAAGCCCACGCCGGTGCGAGCGAACCGCGTCGGCGAAATTCTGCGCAAGATGTTCAACTTGAGCGTCCGCTGGCGCGTCCGGACCGATAACCCCGCCGCCGGGTTTGCCCGGAACGCCGAAGCACCTCGGGACCGCTATCTCTCAACCGATGAAATCGGGCGGCTGTCCGCCGCCCTCGATGCCCATCCGAACCGACGCGCCTCCGATGCCGTGCGGCTGATCCTGCTCACCGGCGCCCGGCGCGGCGAAGTTCTCAGCGCGCGCTGGGATCAATTCGATCTCGATGCCGCCGTCTGGATCAAACCCGCCGCTACCACGAAGCAACGCCGCCTGCATCGCGCGCCGATCAGCGCTTCCGCCGCCGCGCTGCTCCGCACGATCCGGCTGCGCGTGCCGGAAGACAGCGAATGGGTATTTCCAGGCGAGGCCGAAGGCAAGCCGCTTCAGGACATCAAGCGGTTCTGGGAGGATGTGCGGGCGAAAGCTGATCTGCCCGCCGTCCGTATCCATGATCTGCGTCACACCTTCGCGTCACTGCTTGTTTCTGCCGGAATGACCCTACCGATGATCGGCAAACTCCTCGGCCATACGCAGGTTCAGACAACACAACGCTACGCTCACCTGCTCGACGATCCCTTGCGGGCCGGGCTCGAACATGTTGGCGTTATGTTGCGGGCGTAGCTGAGGCCGGGGCAATAGGTCCGCATTTGAGCGCCGTCTTTCGACCAGGGCCTCTGCTGTGCTTCGCAGCGTTACGGATGCTGCCTCTCCTGTGTTCCATTTCAGCCTTATTGGCGCGTCG
>JANLTS010000228.1:0-2104 GCA_031363045.1 Hyphomicrobiales bacterium | reverse complement strand
CACGTCTCTTATGGTTGAGCCTGTCATGGTGTCGTTCGTGTTTGCCCCCACGAGCAAAACATTGGGAACGTCATTGTCAAACGTCCAACCCGCCGCAGAAAATGTTACAAACCCTGACAGTTCGACCCGAATCGAACTGGTGAAACCCAGATTGCGGGACGCGCTGATGATATTAACGGTATCAGAAATGCCTGCGAAGATGATGAGCGGTCTACCGTTGGCAAATTGATCGCTACGGAATGTGGCTTGCGCCGATCCGGAGTTTTCAAACTCAATTGCGCCGATGCCATCTAGCGCAAACACGCCGAGAGCTCGATAGTCTGTGGTCTCATCAACAAGCAGGGTGGACATTGCGATGTCTCCAGTTGACGGCAGCAGTAGCATATGGAAGCCTAACCATAGGCTAGCACGGCATCAGGTTGGTTGTAGTGTTGACAATCACACCTCGAAAATAACCTTTGAGTCAGATTCGCGCGGTCGTGGCGTTCCGGGCTGACGGCTCGGGCGTGGAGCCGCGCGTTTGTCGCGATTGGCATCGGCCTGTACGGTGCTGCCATCGACCAGAGCACCGGTGCCGCCGACCAGACCGTTTTCCGAAGATTAGGCCTCGGGAGGTTTTCCGAAATGCACTTCCCGCAAGTCTTTGAGGGCATCCCGCCACCGAGGAACGGTGAACCACGGGATGCGATCCGCGACATAGAGCCGGATTCCGCCGAGCTTCCCTGTTCGGATGATTTGCTTTCCTTCGCCTATCGCCATGATGTCCTCGGACTGCAACACGGGCCGCGCATGTTCAGAGACACCCAAGGAGGCACTGGAAACCGCGCCGCCTGATTCATTCACGCCGCGTGTTGCGACCGCCTTTAATTGAAAGGACCGCCGGACGCTTACTTGCGATGTGGAGGCCAGAGAATGCAGGATCAGGCACCCCCGAAAAAAGGACAGACAAGTGAGACTATCAAGCTGTCTCCGGAGGAGATCAAGCTGTTGGAATCATATGATAAAGCTTGGCCAAATAGACTTCGTGACGGGTTCCAGCGAGGAAATGCGTTCTTCGCATGGATAATGGTCGCGTCACGACTTCGTGATGAGTGGCCGGAATGGTGCGTGCAATATCTTCATGAAATATCAAAGAGGTTGCTGGCCCATGTCTCGGCTGGCGATCCATATCACAGCGCGCCAATACCCTTTGACTTCGACGACAGTCGTACAATGTTCTGCATACTTGGAATTGATCTCGCAAAAAAGCAGTGGGATCAAGCCCATCCGTTTTGGATAGAATTTGAGGAATACCTCAATGAACCCGACTGGATGTCCGAGGTTTGGGACGCAGGCACTCAATTCTCACAACGGGAGCTGATCCTGCACGAGGAACTAGTCGACGACATAAAGAAGCGGATTCGTAAACACGCCGACGCCACTGACAAGAGCTTCCTACAAGCCAGTTTTGACGTTGCTCAGGACGGCGTTGAGTTCGACATGTCGAAGGGAGAAATCCCTTACGAGACCTATTCCTCGATGCTCAGGGGAATGAGGAACAGGCGGAATGCACTTCTCGAGCAAATGGTGAAGCATGAGCCTGCGCGGCCAAGCCGGATTGAAGGCTGGCGCGGCACGCCATGATCTCTATTCCACCCACCGGGCACGCTTTCTCCTGTCGGGCATTCATCATGGGAAAAGACAGATTTGGTTGTTCAACCAGGCGGCGCCAGGGAACCTGCACCAGCACCTTGAGTATTAACCCGGCAGTCAATCGAATCCCGTGTCTTGGTTGGCTTAAAGGAGCGGCTGGTCACACCCGAACTTGTGTTGATCTTCGTCGAGGAGTTCCAATCTGAATAAGCGCGACTGAGGTCCGAAGCCCTGGCATCCCATGATCAGACCACCAAACTCGTTGCTGACATCGAAAGAAAGATCAAGGCGATCATGGCAGCCATTGAGGACGGTTTTTACCAGCCCGAGATGAAGGTCCGGATGGACGCGCTCATTGCTGAGAAAGCAAGATTGCTGGAGAGGGCCTCGTCAGGCGAACTGGCTGAGAAGGTGGTGACCTGCTCCCCTGAATTGACCTCGGTTGAAAGTTGGTCTGTTCTCACCCCTGAGG
>JANLTS010000221.1:0-8087 GCA_031363045.1 Hyphomicrobiales bacterium | reverse complement strand
CGGAACACCGAGAGGTCGAAGGCGTCTTCGCCCACCCGCGTCAGGTGCACCCCGACGTGTGCCATCTGGGTGAGTGCTGACTTACCGACGGCAAACTCATCCGTATGCAGATCAACTGACGTGCCCTTGGCAAGAACGTTGCGAACCTTTGGGCCTTCAACCCGGATGATGACGCGGCCATGACTCTGGTCACTGACTGATGCAATGCCGTCAAGCTCGGCCTTGAGTTCGCGATAGAGTGCTCCCTCACTTCGGCCAGCGGCCACGACGAAATACTGCTCCGGCCCGGCCCATTGAGCATCGTAGCTGGAGAGCGACGCTGCAACCGCTTTTCCTTTCCCCGCCCGGGCGATGACAGTGACGATCGACAGCGGATGGCGCACACTGAAACTTACCCCGGGCGCCCCCTTGTCAGCACCGAAACGTCCTTGCAAGGCCACGCTGGCAAGCGGCGAGACCCGCGCCAACATCGACTCGACAACGGGCGCCGGTTTGGTTTTCGCGGGAGCCTTAGGCATGAAGCCTCCTGTTCTCCTTGTCGAAGTGCACTGGATCGCAGATCACACCTTCTACTTTGTGGCCGCGCAACCCGTCCCACACCTGCACCACTTCGCCATGCCGCGCCCGCCCATTGGCAACCAGTGCCAGGCCAATACACATCTCGAGCATCGGCGACCACGCCACCGACGTGATATAGCCCTGGTCATTGGCCATCGATGGCTTGTCACCTTGCGTGAGGATATGCGCGCCCGAACGGATGCGGTCGTCCGCGTTCATCGGACGGATGCCGACGGCACACTGCCGTTGCGGATCGACGAGACCCTCACGGCCTGCCATTACGCGGCCGATGTAATCCTTCTTCGTCGACATCATCTTGCCGAGGCCGAGATCGGCGGCAGTCGTCGTGCCGTTCAATTCGCCACCTGCCACGTGGCCTTTCTCGATCCGCATGATCGACAGTGCCTCAACTCCATAGGGGACGATGCCGAACTCGGCGCCTGCCTGCATGATGGCGCGAGCCACCATGTTGCCGTAGTCGGCGGGCACCGCCAATTCATAGGCATGCTCACCCGAGAACGATAGGCGGAACAACCGCGCCGGCACGCCGCCCAGCACCGAGATGTCCAGCGCCGCCATATAAGGAACGGTCTGGTCATTCATCTCCAACCCGTCGACAATCTTCTGAATCGTCGCGCGCGACTTGGGGCCAGCAATTGCCATCTGCGCCCATTGCTCAGTCACCGAAACGTAAGTGACATCGAGATCCGGAAACAGCGCCTGATGCGCGAATTCCATCTGCGCCATCACCTTCGCCGCATTCGCCGTAGTGGTGGTCATCACATAGTGATCCTCCGCCAATCGCGACGTGGTGCCGTCGTCATAAACGACGCCATCCTCGCGCAGCATCAGGCCATAACGCGCCTTGCCCACGGCCAGCGTCGAGAATGTGTTGCAATAGAGCCTGTCGAGAAAGGCGCCGGCATCCTTGCCCTGCACGTCGATCTTGCCGAGCGTCGAGACATCGCAGATGCCGACGCGTTCGCGCGTCGCCACCACTTCGCGCGAGGCCGACGCCAGCCAGTCTTCGCCCTCCCGCGGGAACCATGAAGAACGCATCCACAATCCGGTTTCGACGAACACCGCACCCAGTTCATCGGCCCAATCATGCAGCGGCGTCTTGCGTACCGGCTGGAAGTGATGCCCTGTGAAGGGCCCGGCAAAGGCCCCGAAGGCCACCGGCGTATAGAAGGGACGGAATGTCGTGGTGCCGACCTGGTCCATCGAGCGGCCGGTGGCTTCCGCCAGGATGGCGATGGCATTGACATTGCCAAGCTTGCCTTGATCCGTCGCCATGCCGGTGGTGGTGTAGCGCTTGGCCAGTTCGATATCGCGATAGCCCTCGCGCGCCGCGAGCGGCAGGTCCTTGGCTATGGAGTCGTTCTGATAATCGATGAAGGCCTTGCCTTGAGCTTGCCTCACCCACCACAGCGGCGAAACGGCAAAGGCCTCGTCACGGCACTTCGGGATGGCGGGCGCGCGGCCCTTCAGTGTTCCGGCCTTCGCACCATCGGCCAGGCATTCCGACAACAGCATACGGCCCGCCGCCGAACCTGCAACGATAAAGTCCTTACCCACATCCGGCGCCACGAAACCGAGGATCGTATCGTTCCACGAAGGTTTGGCGCCACGATGACAGGCGAGATTGACAACCGGACTCCAGCCGCCCGACATCGCCACCGCATCGCAAGCGAGATGCGTGTGATCATCGAGCGTGATGCCCGTCACCGCCTTGCCGCCCGACACATCCGCGATCATCCGTCCACGGAGCACCGGAACACCGCCGGCATCAGCCTTGGTGCCGCCCCGTGAATCGACAATCGCCTCGACATGGACGCCATGGGCCTTCATGTCACGGGCCGTGCGATAGCCGGAATCATTGCCGGTGAAGACCACCACCGATTTTCCCGCCGCCGCCGCATAGCGGTTGGCATAGGTGCGCATGGCAGACGCCAGCATCACGCCTGGAATATCGTTGCCGCCAAAGGCCACCGGCCGTTCCTCGGCACCTGCCGCCAGCACGGCGCGCTTGGCGATGATCCGCCAGTAACGTTGGCGCGGCTCGTGAACGCTGGGCGCCAACACGTGATCGTTCACCCGCTCGACGGCACCAAAAATATTGCCGTCATACCAGCCGAACACCGTGGCGCGCGGCATGAGCGTCACATTCGGCATCGCACTCAATTCGGCAATGACGCCCTCTGCCCATTCGAGACCCGAAACGCCATCGATCTCCTCACGCTCATCTAACAGCGAACCACCAAGCCGCGAACTTTCGTCCGCGAGGATCACCCGGCCACCGGAGCGCGCGGCAGCGAGTGCCGCCATCAATCCGGTCGGGCCGGAGCCGATCACCAGTAGGTCGCAATGCGCATAGGACTTTTCGTACTTGTCGGGGTCAGCCTCCCGCGAGGCCGTACCGAGACCCGCCGCCCTCCGGATGATTGGCTCGTAGATCTTTTCCCAGAAGCTCTTCGGCCACATGAAGGTCTTGTAGTAGAAGCCCGCAACGAACATCGAGGACACTAGTGAGTTGATGGCGCCGATGTCAAAGTCGAGCGACGGCCAGCGATTCTGGCTCTTCGCCGTCAAGCCGTCATAGAGTTCGATCATCGTCGCACGCGTATTGGCTTCCTTGCGTCCGCCCTCGCGCAATTCCACCAGCGCATTGGGTTCGGAAGCGCCAGCCGAAATCACCCCGCGCGGCCGGTGATACTTGAATGAGCGCCCCATTAGGTGAACGCCATTGGCGATCAGCGCCGAAGCGAGCGTGTCGCCTGCGTGACCGGTGAATGACTTGCCATCGAACTTGAAATTGAGCGTCGTGGCCCGGTCGATGAGTCCGCCCTTTGGCAAACGGTAGGAGGTCATGCCACGCCTCCCTTGGCCTTGCCGTGGTCACGCGCCGTGACACAGCCGAACACCTCATGTGTCGCGGTATCGCGCGAGATCACCAGCCACGCCCTGCATCCACCGGAGTGATGCACATACTCGTCGAAGCGCCCCTTGGGATTGTTGCGCAGGTAGACATAGTCATGCCACTGCTCCATCGAGGATGGATCGGTGCTCGTGGGCCGTTTCACGCTGGCATCGCCGAGGAAAGTGAACTCCTCGACGGGCCTTGTTCCGCAATGTGGGCAGGCGATCAGCATACAAGCATTCCGTGTTCGTCCTCTCCCGCGATGCGGGAGAGGGAGAGCTCTTGCGAACGCCGCACTGCGGCCGGGTGGGCCCAAGCGCAGCTTGGGATAGGTGAGGGGAAATGGGTTCGCATTCGAATGCAGATCTTGGCTTCCCTCATCTCCCCGTTGCGTGCCGCAACGGGACCCTTCTTCTCCCGCAGAGCGGGAGAAGACGCTAGCGCAATTGTCATCGCGTGATTCATTTTCATCAATGCAAATTGGGCGTGGCGCCCTGGCCTTTTTCGTCGAGCATGCTGCCAGTGCGGAAGCGGTCGAGGCGATAAGCGGCACTTAATTTGTGTGGCTCGTCGCGAGCAATGGTGTGGGCGAAGCACCAGCCGGATGCCGGCGTCGCCTTGAAGCCGCCATAGCACCAGCCGGCATTGAGATAGAGTCCTTCAATCGAAGTCTTGTCGATGATCGGCGAGCCATCCATCGACATGTCCATGATGCCACCCCAGCTTCTCAACACCCGCACCCGGGCGAGCGATGGGATCATCGCGACACCCGCCTCGATCACGTGTTCCACCATCGGCAAGTTGCCACGTTGGGCATAGGAATTATAGCCGTCGATGTCACCGCCGAACACCAGCCCGCCCTTGTCGGATTGCGACACATAGAAATGCCCTGCGCCGAACGTCACCACGCCATCGATGTAGGGTTTCAAACCTTCCGAAACAAAGGCCTGCAGCACGTGGCTTTCGATCGGCAGCTTGAGGCCGGCCATTGCCGCCACCGCCGATGAGTTGCCGGCCGCCGCCAGCCCCAGCTTCTTGCACCTGATGAAGCCGCGAGAAGTATCCACGCCCATCACCTTGCCATTCTCGCTGCGGATGCCCGTCACCTCGCAATGTTGGATGATATCGACGCCGCGGGTATCAGCTCCCCGCGCATAACCCCAGGCAACGCCGTCATGGCGCACCGTGCCGCCACGCCGTTGCAGCAACCCGCCCTTGATCGGAAACCGCGCATTCCTGTAGTCGAAGAACGGATACATCTCCTGCACAGCCTGCCGGTCGAGCAACTCGGCATCGACGCCATCGATCCGCATGGCATTGCCACGCCGCGCGAAAGCGTCGCGCTGCGCGTCGGTGTGGCAGAGATTGAGCACGCCCCGTTGCGACACCATGGCGTTGAAATTGAAATCCTGCTCGAGATTCTCCCACAGCTTAATCGAGAATTCGTAGAACGGATTATTGCCGGGGAGCATGTAGTTGGAACGGATGATCGTGGTGTTGCGGCCGATATTGCCGGAGCCAAGCCAGGCCTTCTCCAGCACCGCGATATTCTTGAGGCCATGCTCCTTGGCGAGATAATAGGCGGTGGCCAACCCATGCCCGCCGCCGCCGATGATGACGATGTCATAGTCGGCCTTGGGCTCCGGCTCACGCCACGCCGGCTCCCAGTTCTTGTGACCGGTGAGCGTGTGTTTCAACAGTGAGAAGATGGAATACTTCATTCTTTCATTCAATCCGGAAGGCAGCAACAAGGTTCTTTGCAGGCTTGAACATGGAACTCACTTGACTTCATACCAACCGAGTTCACCAATCAAATCTCTAAAGCAGCTTTCGCAGACCCAGGCATAATCCACGCCTTGAGGATATGCTTCTGTCGTTGCATATCCCTCCTTCAGAAATTCGGGTCCATCATATTCCGCAAACTTTGCCCAACATCCCGCACAATGATCGTGATCCCAGTTCTCTCTAGCCTTCTTCCACTGCTTGAACCTGAGGGGTTGCCCCCTCAGGCCTTCTGCATTGTCAGCTCGCCAGTCTTTAACCATTAACAATCCAGTGTCGTGTCGCGCTCCCACTGGGTGAGATGGCGGCAATACTGGTTCCACTCATTGTGCTTGAGCTTGAGATATCCGGCGGAAACCTCGTGGCCCAAAGCCTCCTGCAGATATGAGTCGGCCTCGAAATTCCGCAGCGCATCAAGCAGGTTGAGCGGCAGCTTTTTCGCATCCTTGATAGTGTGGCCTTGCGCATACATGTCGATGTCGAGGCGCTTGCCCGGGTCCATCTTGGCTTCAATGCCATGCATGCCGGCCACAAGGATCGAGGCCAGCAGCAGATAGGGATTGGCGGCATTGTCCGGCAGCCGGTATTCGGCCCGCCCGCCATCCGGAATGCGCACCATATGCGTGCGGTTGTTGCCGCCATAGGTGATCGATGAGGGCGACCAGGTTGCTCCCGAAATGGTGCGCGGCGCGTTGATGCGCTTGTAGGAGTTCACCGTCGGATTGGTGATCGCCGTCATCGCCGCGGCGTGATGCATCAAGCCGCCGATGAAATGATAGCCGAGCTGTGACACGCCTAGCTCGCCCTTCTCATCCTCGAACAGGTTGGTCTTGCGCGCATTGTCCCACACTGACAAATGCACATGGCAGCCATTGCCGGTCAAGTTGATGAACGGCTTCGGCATGAAGGTGGCGCGAAGTCCGTGCTTCTCGGCAATCGACTTCACCATGAACTTGAAGAACGCCAGTTGGTCGGCCGTCGTCAACGCGTCATTGAAGTTCCAGTTGATCTCGAATTGCCCATTGGCATCCTCGTGATCGTTCTGATACGGCCCCCAGCCAAGCTGCACCATGGTGGTCGAGATCTCTGCGATGACATCAAGCCGCCGCATGATGGCGGCCTGATCGTAGCACGGCTTGTCGGATGTATCGCGGCTGTCGGAGACCGCCGAGCCGTCAGCATTGATGAGATGAAACTCGGGCTCGACACCGGCCATCAGCTTCATGCCCTTGGCAGCATATTTTTCGCTGAGCTTGCGCAGCACAACGCGAGGGGATTGCGCCAGTGGCTCGCCACTCATCCACGGATCGCCCGCCACCCAGGCCACCTCCGGGCGCCACGGCAGCGGGATGATGGCGTTGGTATCAGGCATGACGAGAATGTCCGGATGCGCCGGCGTCTGGTCGAGCCAGGTGGCGAAGCCTGCGAACCCCGCCCCCGCCTTCTGCATCCGCTTGGCGGCTTCGGCGGGCACCAGCTTTGCCCGTTGCACGCCGAACAGGTCGGTGAAGTTGAAGAGAAAGAACTTGATGTTATGTTCTTTGGCGTAAGTGGCGAGATCGCCCATGATGTCTCCGTTTCCTGCCCTGATCTTTTTTTGATTGATACTAGTAGCCGCCGCGTCCCGGAATCCAGCTTGTTCCGGCCAGTGGCACTTGTGCCATGGCGGCGGCCTCCACCGTCAGCGCGCAGAGGTCTTCCGGTTCGAGATTATGCAAATGGCTTTTCCCGCAGGCCCGCGCCACGGTCTGGGCTTCGAGCGTCATGACTTTGAGATAATTGGACAGCCGCCGCCCGGCCTTGACCGGATCGAGCCTTGCCGCCAGCACCGGATCCTGCGTGGTGATGCCCGCCGGATCGCGGCCCTCGTGCCAGTCGTCATAAGCGCCGGCGGTAGTGCCGAGCGCATTGTATTCGGCTTCGAGATGGGGATCGTTGTCGCCCAGCGCCACCAGCGCCGCAGTGCCGATTGCAACGGCATCGGCACCGAGCGCCAGGGCCTTCGCCACATCGGCGCCCGAGCGGATGCCGCCCGAAACGACAAGCTGCACTTTGCGGTGCATCCCCAGTTCCTGCAGCGCCTTCACTGCGGGGCGTATGCAGGCGAGTGTGGGAATGCCGACATGCTCGATGAAGACTTCCTGGGTTGCCGCCGTGCCGCCCTGCATGCCGTCCAGCACCACGACGTCGGCCCCGGCCTTCACCGCCAGCGCCACATCATAGTAAGGACGCGTGCCGCCGACCTTCACATAGATCGGCTTTTCCCAGGAGGTGATTTCCCGCAGCTCGTGAATCTTGATTTCGAGATCGTCGGGACCCGTCCAGTCCGGGTGACGGCAGGCCGAGCGCTGGTCGATGCCTTTCGGCAAGCAGCGCATCGCGGCCACACGATCCGATATTTTCTGGCCCAACAACATGCCGCCGCCGCCCGGCTTGGCGCCCTGGCTCACCACCACTTCGATGGAATCGGCCCGTCGCAGATCGTCCGGGTTCATGCCATAGCGCGATGGCAGATACTGGTAGACCAGCATCTTCGATTGCCCGCGCTCTTCCGGGGTCATGCCGCCGTCGCCGGTGGTGGTCGACGTTCCGGCCATCGAGGCGCCACGGCCGAGCGCATCCTTGGCCTCCGCCGAGAGCGACCCAAAACTCATGCCGGCGATGGTGATGGGGATTTTCAGTTCGATTGGCTTCTTTGCAAAGCGGGTGCCGAGCCAGACATTGGTGCCGCATTTCTCGCGGTAACCCTCCAGCGGATAGCGCGAGATCGAGGCGCCGAGAAACAAGAGATCGTCGAAATGCGGCAGCCTGCGCTTGGCACCGGCAC
>JANLTS010000201.1:0-3142 GCA_031363045.1 Hyphomicrobiales bacterium | reverse complement strand
CGATCTCGGCTGCTACCGCGGTTTGCGCCACCGCAAGGGCCTGCCGGTTCGTGGCCAGCGCACTCACACCAACGCCCGCACCCGCAAGGGGCCTGCCAAGGCCATCGCCGGCAAGAAGAAGTAAGGACAGGATCACATGGCCAAGGAAGCAGCTCGTCCGCGCCGTAAAGAGCGCAAGAACATCTCTTCGGGCGTCGTTCACGTGAACTCGTCCTTCAACAACACGATGATCACCATCACCGACGTCCAGGGCAATGCCATCGTCTGGGCCTCGGCGGGCAAACTCGGTTTCAAGGGCTCGCGCAAGTCGACGCCCTATGCCGCACAGGTGGCTGCCGAGCAGGTCGGCCGCGCCGCCATGGAACATGGCATGCGTACCGTCGAAGTCGAGGTTTCGGGTCCGGGCGCTGGCCGCGAATCGGCACTCCGCGCACTCCAGGCTTGCGGGCTGCAGGTGACTTCGATCCGCGATGTGACACCCATTCCGCACAATGGCTGCCGACCGCCGAAGCGCCGCCGCGTCTGACCGATTTCGCCCACGTCCCGCATTTCAAGGGGCCTGACTGAATTATCTTTGTGAAGCCGGCTTCTGTCTCTCGGGGGAGAGCCGGACTTTCGACGGGAAAAAATCGATGCATGTAAACCAGAAAAATTGGCAGGAACTGATCCGCCCCTCCAAGCTCGAAGTCCAGCCGGGCCGCGACCGCCGCCGTCTTGCGACCTTTGTGGCCGAACCACTGGAACGTGGGTTCGGCACGACGCTCGGCAATGCGCTGCGCCGCATCTTGCTGTCCTCGCTGCAGGGCGCTGCTGTAACTTCGGTGCATATCGATGGCGTGCTGCATGAATTCTCCTCGATCGCCGGAGTGCGCGAAGATGTGACGGACATGATCCTGAACATCAAGGAAATCGCCATTTCCATGCAGTCGGAAGGTCCCAAGCGCCTGATGCTGCGCAAGGAAGGCCCGGGCGTGGTGCGTGGCGCAGATATTCAGACCACCGGCGACATCCATGTTCTCAATCCGGAACATGTGATCTGCACGCTGGACGAGGGTGCGGAAGTCCGCATCGAGTTCACTGTGAGCACTGGCAAGGGCTATGTCTCGGCCGAACGCAACCGTCCTGAAGATGCACCGATCGGCTTGATCCCGATCGATTCGATCTACAGCCCGGTGAAGCGTGTGTCGTTCAAGATCGAAAACACCCGCGAAGGCCAGATCCTTGACTATGACAAGCTCGTCATGTCGGTCGAGACCGATGGCTCTGTCAGCCCTGAGGACGCCGTGGCTTATGCCGCGCGTATCCTGCAAGACCAGCTCTCGGTGTTCATCAACTTCTCCGAACCCAGCAAGGCGGTGATCGAAGAAGCCCGTCCGGAACTCGAGTTCAATGCTGCGCTTCTCAAGAAGGTCGATGAGCTTGAACTGTCGGTGCGCTCGGCGAACTGCCTGAAGAATGACAACATCGTCTACATCGGCGATCTGATCCAGAAGACCGAGGCTGAGATGCTCCGGACCCCGAATTTCGGCCGCAAGTCACTGAACGAGATCAAGGAAGTTCTGGCCCAGATGGGTCTGCCCCTCGGTATGGAAGTGCAGAACTGGCCGCCTGAGAACATCGAAGAACTCGCCAAGAAATACGAACAACACTATTGAGAACCCCGTGGCGCGGCTTCGAGTCAGCGCCAGGATTGAAGGAGAACGGTTATGCATCATGGTTTTAGTGGCCGCCGGTTCAACCGCACGCCGGAACATCGTTTGGCGATGTTTGCCAACATGTCGGCTGCGCTGATCAAGCATGAGCAGATCGTTACCACGCTGCCGAAGGCGAAGGACCTGCGTCCGTTCGTCGAAAAGCTGGTGACCTTGGGCAAGAAGGGCAGTCTTCACGCCCGCCGCCAAGCCATGGCACAATTGCGCGATGAAACCCAGCTGAAGAAGCTCTTCGACATCCTGAGCAAGCGCTATGCGGCGCGCAGCGGTGGCTATATCCGCATCATGAAAGCCGGTTTCCGGCATGGCGATTCGGCGCCAATGGCAGTGATTGAGTTCGTTGATCGCGATGTGAATGCCCGCGGCCTCGATTCTGGTCCGAGCCAGAAGCAGCTAGAGACTGCCGAAGCTGCCGCCTGAGGCCAGTGACGGACGAGATATCAAGGGCAGCTTTGGCTGCCCTTTTTCTTACCCATAGTATGACGTTAGGTAATTCAAATATTGACCATTTTACGACATGAATCGGTAGAGGATTCGGGCGTCCATGCTAGCTTGTGCGCGTTACAATTGGTTAATGCTGATTCATCCACGTCATGACTCGCAAGTTCGACATCTTCAACGCCCCGTCTACGCCTTTTGCCGATACGGCAGAATCGGCGCAGTTTTTGCGGGGGGCACGCGATGAATTCGGCGTCCTGAATCTGTCGTATTGGTTCTTGGGAACCAGCAATCGGTTGCCGGACAAGATGACCTGGCTCTCGACCTATGACGAGCGTTATATGTCGATTTACATGCGGGACATGTCTCCGCAATCCGATCCGGCCTTCGACATCTGTTTTCGTCGGCTGATGCCGGTCGACTGGGCTGAGGTCCGCACCACCAATGACGAAGTGAACCCGATGCACAGCATCGCCGAAAGCTATGGCGTGGGGCGCCACGGTGTCTCGATCCCCATTCGCGAACCGGGTGTCGGTGATGCCATGTTCTCGGTGAATTTCGAATGCGATGACCGGCACTGGACCGAACTGAGAAGTGGACTGGTGAGCCGCGTTCATCTTTTCGCCCACTACTACCATCTGCGCATGCGCCAAGTGATCGCAGGGCGGCCCGCCACTGCCGAATATGATCTCAGCCCGCGCGAACGCGAGGTATTGAAATGGGCCGCGGATGGCAAGACGGCGTGGGAGACAGCGCAATTGCTGGGCGTCAGCGAACGCGCCATTCGACTCTATACCGAGAATGCCATCACCAAGCTGCGCGCCAAGACCAAGACCCAGGCGGTGGCCATCGCCGTGCGGAACAACGTGCTGAACTGATTTGCCCGCCTTGTGAGTCAGCCGTTATAAACGGCGTTCACGGCGACGACGGCGTGGTTGCCATAACCGTTGAACAACGTCGACGTCGCGATGCCGTAAGCGCCGAGTGTTCCA
>JANLTS010000175.1:0-1679 GCA_031363045.1 Hyphomicrobiales bacterium | reverse complement strand
ATAAAATTTGCACAACGATACTGCAATCATGAATATTGCTGTGCAAATGAGTCGAGCGCATAAAGGCGTCAACCAGAACCCCCAGGAGACAGCCATGACCCATCAGATTCCCCACCACATCGGCGGCCGCCAGGTCGCGGGACGGTCCGGCCGCACGGCCGCCGTCTATAATCCCGCCACCGGCGAACAGTCGGGCTCCGTGGCGCTGGCCAGCGCCGATGAGGTGAACGAGGCCGTTGCCGTCGCCCGCCAGGCGTGGCCCGCCTGGGCCAACACCACGCCCTTGCGCCGCGCCCGCATCCTCAACAAGTTCCTGCGCATTCTCGAAGAGCGCACCGGCGAGATGGCGGCCGTCATCACCGCCGAACACGGCAAGGTCTTGTCCGACGCCACGGGCGAAATCCAGCGCGGCATGGAAGTCGTGGAATTCGCCACCGGCGCGCCTCAACTGCTGAAAGGCGAAGTGACGGAAAATGTCGGCACCCGCGTCGACAGCCACTCACTCCGCCAGCCTCTGGGCGTCGTCGCCGGCATCACGCCGTTCAACTTCCCGGCCATGGTGCCCATGTGGATGTTCCCGACGGCGCTGGCCACGGGCAACTGTTTCATCCTGAAGCCCTCCGAGCGTGACCCTTCGGCTTCCCTGCTCATCGCCAAATGGCTGCAGGAAGCGGGCCTTCCCGATGGCGTGTTCCAGGTAGTGCATGGCGACAAGGTGGCTGTTGATGCCATTCTGCATCACCCCGGCATCGCCGCCGTCAGCTTTGTCGGCTCGACACCAATTGCCCGCTATATCTATTCCACCGCCACCAGCACGGGCAAACGCTGCCAAGCCTTGGGCGGTGCCAAGAACCATATGATCATTATGCCCGACGCTGACATTGACCAGACGGTTGATGCGTTGATGGGTGCGGGCTTTGGGTCGGCTGGTGAGCGCTGCATGGCCATCTCGGTCGCCGTCACCGTTGGCGAAGGCACGGCAGAAAAAGTGCTGGCGAAGCTCGAACCAAAGGTCCGTGCCCTGAAGATCGGACCCGGCACCGATGCCGATGCCGAAATGGGACCGTTGATCACCCAGCAGCACTACGACAAGGTGAAAGGCTACATTGATAGTGGTGTGGCAGAAGGTGCCAAATTGCTCGTTGATGGTCGCGGCTTCAAAATGCAGGGTTATGAAGGCGGCTACTTCCTCGGCGGCTCGATCTTTGACAATGTGACAACCGACATGAAAATCTACAAGGAAGAAATCTTTGGCCCCGTGCTCTCCTTCGTGCGCGCCAAGACCTATGACGAAGCCGCCAGAATGGTTAACGACCATGAATTCGGCAACGGCACGGCCATCTTCACCCGCGATGGCGATGCGGCCCGTGAATTTGCCCAGAGCATTCAGGTCGGCATGGTCGGCATCAATGTGCCCATCCCCGTGCCCATGGCCTTCCACAGCTTCGGCGGCTGGAAAGCCTCCCTGTTCGGCGACCACCACATGCACGGCCCCGAAGGCATCCGCTTCTACACCAAACTGAAAACCGTAACCGCCCGCTGGCCCACTGGCATTCGTGCGGGTGCAGAGTTTGTCATGCCAACGATGAAGTGATGTTGCGAAGGCGTGGCACCTCAGGACGAGGACAACTTTAAAACCTCATCCTGAGGCGCGAGCCCTTCGCGAGCCTCGAAGGATG
>JANLTS010000172.1:0-8632 GCA_031363045.1 Hyphomicrobiales bacterium | reverse complement strand
CCTGCAATTCTCCGATGCGCTGACGGACAGACGACAATTGCTCAGAAGACATTTCCCGGGCTTCGGTACAGGTGAGATTTCCCGGTTCCGACAGATGCAACAGGTTTCGAACCTGGTCGAGCGTGAAGCCGAGTTCCCGGCTGTGGCGCACGAAGCTGAGACGCCTGATGTCACTCTCGTCATAAGTCCGGTGACGGCCATTGCGGCGGGCGGCTAGCGGCAAGATCCCGATTTCCTCATAGTAGCGGATATTGGCAACCGGCACATGCGAGCGGGCAGACAACTCACCAATTCCAAAACCTCGCATTTTTGTGAACTCCCGTGATGCACAATCTTCTTGCATCTCAAGCTACTTGAGATGGCAGAACACCGCCAGTGGCAACAACAAAGATGAGATTGACATGCAACTCTTGAAAATTGGATTGGCTGCCGGGGCTTGTGCCCTGTGCTGTGCCCCGTTGCTTGTGCCACTTCTGGCTGGCACCGCCTTTGTGGGTGCCGGCACCACGGCGGCAGCCCTTTTCATGTCTTATGAAGCAGCAATGATCATCCTGGCGGCGAACCTCTTGGGCGGCTGGTTCTATTGGCGCCAAAGGAATGCCGCGCAACGCAGCAAGGCTAGTCTGGCCTGTGGTTGTTCATCGAAATCAGGCTGCAACGCCGCCCCTGCAGGACAAATCGCATTGTGATCAATCGGCGCAGCATCTTGATCGCCACGGCAATTGCCGCATTATCCCGAACCGCAAGTGCTGGGGAAGTCGCCGCCTTCGATGCAGCTGCCTTTGCGGCGACACCGTAAGGTACAGTGATGCTCTTGCTGGGTCTGAACAGCTTGAACTACGGTTTTACATCGAAGACAAAGAGGCGACCGCTCATTGCCGGGCCGCCGTCCTCAGCCGCGGTGCTGGCACCGCGCGTGGCATTGCCTTCGACGCCACCCAACAAGGTTGCGAGCTTGCTTTTCTGTCCGCGCGTTGCCGGATCTTCGGTGCCGCGAGTCTGTTGCATGGCGGCCAAGGTCGGCTGCGTCAGGGCGCAGAGACGTGGCGGGGTGCCGGTCTTGTCTTTGGGTATGGCGAGCACCACGAAGTTCTCGGCACCTGTAGTGGACGGCCTTCCGGCCTTCTCGTCCCAGGTGTCGATCCAAAACTTGAAAGACAGTGTCTTGCCGGTTCCAGCAGGCAGGGGCCGCACACAGCCAGTCTTTGATGCACTGTAGGGAATGGCGGCAACACCACCTAATGCATCCACATAGAAGCCAGCGACATAGTAATCCTGGTCGCTGTCGTTGGTAGCTTCGATGGCCACGAAATCGCAGTTTCCGGCAGCGGCCGGTAGTTGCGGATCGAAGGGTGATGATTGGACACCAGCGGGAACGGACTTGGTATCGCAGGCGGACTTGGCATCATGCGAAAGTGAGCGTGCCATGGTCGCCTTGATTGCGATACCGTCATCATTCGATGCCGACCCGCCCAAGGCCGAGGCAACGCGGATCAGCTTGGCTGCCCGCGCCAGACTCCACACTGCTGTCTTGATTTCGGCGGTTAGCTTTTCGGGTGGCATTCCAAGAGCGAGGCTCGGGGTTTCGTCATAGGCTCCGGCCCCGGTCATCCATGGCTTGTCGGGCCTGATGATCCAGATGCGGTCATCCTTCACTCGCAGCAACACATCGGCATCGGGGTTGCCGGGTTCACCGAGTTCAATACCAATGGTGTCGGCACCACCTTTGAAAACGTCACCAAGCTGGCTGGCAACAAGTTCGCGGCTGGCCGTATCAGCGAAGTCGCTGGCCGGCGGTGGCGAGACGACGAAGCGGAAGTTGATGGCGGGTTCGGTGACCACTGCCAAGAGTGTGCCACGGTCTAGTGCGGTGGCGCTTTCCACCCAGACGATGTTTTCCGCCATGCTGGTGACGGCGGTTGCGCTTATCACTTCGGCATGGGCGACGGGCCTGTCGAATGTCCCCGGCGCATAGAGGGTAAGCCCGGCACCGACGTCGTAGCCATGCAATGCCCCGACCGGAAGCGTAAGCTGACCGTCGGCAAGGAGGCCGGTGGTGGAATTGGGCAAACGGTCCGTGTCGCTTCCAGGAATCGGCGTGTCCAGATCACCGTCGAACACCGGTGGCGGTACTTTGCCACCGGTATGGTCCATGTTGAGTTCGGACATGATCTCCTGAGCAAGATCGCGGTAGGTGGACGCCGTGTTACGGGTCAACGCCCGGTGCAGCAGATAGGTGAAAACCCCCATCCGCTGTTCCTTTCCTTCACCGGCCATCGGAAGATTGTAGCCGGGGAAGGGCCGTTCGATGGCCTGATCATAGGATTCGACGGCATAAAAGCCGACAAGTCCGCCTTCACCGGCAACAGCCTTGACCTTCATGGTGCCTTCGCGCGTAGCGCTGCGCGAAGCCTGAACAGGCGCTGCGGCGGGAATGCCGAGGCTTGCGGGGTCGACTGAGCGAGTGACGGTGTCGCCGCGTGTCACGGTGCCCGAATGGCAGGCGTCGATCACTGCCCAGACAAATGCGCCCTTGGCGCGAATCGCTGTGATCTTCCGGCCGAGCACGTCATCGATGATTGCATTCTTTAGCGTCATCTTGATCGGGTCGTAAGCGCCAACATCGGTGGGAAGGAGAACTTGGTCCATGCCATCGGCCTCCGGCTCATCCTCTGGCTCGGCCGGATTATCCGGCTGGCGGGTGCCATGACCCGAATAGTAAAATATGACCGTATCGCCTTTCTCGGCGACTTCGGCAAGACGGTCGAATTCAGCAAGAATGTTGGTACTTTGTGCCAATCCCTTGGCCACGGGGAAGTCGTCGCTCACAGGCAGATGATCGGTAAGGACGGTAATGTCTTCGGTCTTGACATCGCGGGACTTCAGCGCGCGCCAGAGGATCGATACATCGTTGCGTGGACCCAGCAGATCGGTGATACCGGATTGCGTGTTATAGTCGGCGGAACCGACAAGCAGCGCCATAGTCTTGGCTTCGGCGATGGCCGGAAGAGCCAACATGGCGCCAGCCACTAGTATCGATTGCAAGCGCTTCAAAGGGAATTACTCCGGGTTGCAGGGTGGCGTTGGAAGCCCATCAAATCACATTACAATTATGGCGCAACAACGAAGTAAGTCAGCCTATCATCTTCCTGCCGACGTTTCTCGCCTTCCAACTTGCTCAAATCCTGAGATCACATCTTGAACGTCGCGCGGTTCAGACCAGCAACGCGGTTGCATACATGACGGCGAGACCTGCAGTCACGCCTGCCGCTGTCGATGGAATGAGCAAACTTTGCGAGCGGCGGAGCATTAGACCCGCGACCTCAATGATGACCTGAAGAATTGCACCCGCACCAATACCGAAACAGACGGCAATCCACAGTGGACTGATCGCCTGGGTGCCGATGATCGTTCCGGCGACCGCCGGCAATCCGGCCAGAGCAGCGAGCCCTGCGAAATGGACAAGTTTCGGCTTCTCCTTTGTCATTGGCGCCGCAATTCCAATCCCCTCGGTGACGTTGTGGATGGTAAATCCGATGACGAGATAGGCGGCAAGCGAGGCAGCGCCGCTCGCCAGCGCAGCGCCCACGGCGAGGCCCTCACCGAAATTGTGAAGCCCGATGCCAAGTGCTATGAATGCCGCGAGCTTCAAGCCTTCCGGAGGACGGCCTTGCTTGCGCCCAATGGCCAGCAGCACAATGGTGGTCGCCCCGAGAATGGCCCAGAACAGTACTGGACCGCGAAGTCTGCCGATCGACTCGCCCGCATGTTCCAATCCCTCGCCAATCGTGTCGACGAACAGGAATCCGAGTAGCCCGATAGTGACAGCGAGAATGAAGTTCAGACCCGTGGAAGAGATCGAGCGCATGGCGGGCCAAGCCAGCAATCCGATGATCACCGGCACAACACCGAGCAATATGCCGACCGTTCCAAGGAGGCGAATGGAAGAGACACCGAGACGCGGCGTTTCCTGGGCGACTTCGATCTCGCGCTCGACGACAAGTCCTGTTGCGGTGATCAGTGCGATGCGATGGGCCTCACCCGCCACCCATGGATACGGAATATCGAGCCGCACTTTGCCAAGCCTCGACTGCGGCACGGCTGGATCCGCTGTAAATATGCGATAGGCGCCGTCAACCTGAACCTGGGCAATGGCAACGGGCTCCGAGCCATCGGTCCTTAGCGACACTTGAATGAGCCCCGGAGAAAGGACGATGGATTCGACGGCCACTTCTTCGACTGGAGGGGCCGATGCGGACAATTGGTCAAGTGGACGCCAGATCAGCAGTAAAGCCACCACAAGAACCAGCGCCACGGCGGGAACCGCAAGCCAGGGGAGGGATGACCGCATCACGACACCACCTCGAAATGACTCATCCATCCGAGTTCGGCGAACTCTGACTGATGGGCGTGGAACATGTAGAGTCCTGGCTCGTGATCGGCGAAGGATATCTCGAGGATGCCGCGCTGCGCCTGGCACATCATCACGGTGTCGATGGTGCGGTGGGTCGGCTGCAGTGTCGTGCCGTGATCGTAGAATTCAAAAAAATTGCCGTGCAAGTGGAAGGAATTGATCGGATCGAATTCAGTGATATTGACAAGGTAGATTCTTACCGGGCGGGACTTCTCGATTCTGATCGGCTTCTTGAAGTATGCGAATGGGATCGAGTTGACGGCATAGAATTCGTTTTCATCATCGAAGTTGGTATCAAACCCGTTCATCACCATGATCATTTCCTGCCAGCGCGCATTCTCCGGCGTTCCAAGCAGACGTGATGCCGAGGTCTCGCGTGCCTCCGGGTGAAGGGCTGGGTCCGGATCAACAATGAATGCGCCATAGAGACCCTTGTGTATGTGGCGCTTTAACGGGATGGCGTGGCAATGATAGAGGTGACAGCCGAACGGCTTGGCGTCGAATTCATAGGTGAATTCCTCACCTGGCTGAACCAGGCCGGCGCCAGTGACGCCGTCCATGCGCGCGGCGTGGATGCCGTGAAAATGCATGGAATGCGGATGGCTGCCGCCATTGATGAACCGGATTTTGAGCCGCTCGCCTTCCGTGCACCTGAGTGTCGGTCCCGGCACACGGCCGTTGTAGAGCCAACCTGAGAACTTCACGCCGGGCGCCACTTCAAACTCCTGATCTACGGCTGTTATGACCCACTCCCTGACTTTGCGGCCATCCCCTCCCGAGCTAACCGACCCGGCGTCCCAGTCGGTCAATATGAGGTGTGGATCAAATCCGTTGGCGGCGTGATCGACTTCTCCGACAACGTCGTTTCCCCCGTCACTGTGCCGGTCATGACCAGATTGAGCAGCTGCGGCAGTGGCCAGTGGTGCCACCGTCAGTGATCTCAGAAACCAGCGCCGGGTGAAATCCGTCAAGCCCATGGAAGTGTCGTCCTGCGATTGGAAGTCCAGAGTTTTAGCATAGGCTAAATTGTAGTCTATAGGCTAATATTGCATTCAGGTGAAGCGGAGTTTTTGGACATGATTGAAAGTCGCGATCCCGTCGGCACGTCTAGCTCAGCTGCGTTCCGGCGCATTCGGACCGATCACCAGTCAGAGCTGGCATCGGACTATGTCGAACTCATAGCTGACTTGATGGACGAAGCGGGCGAGGCACGTGGCAGCGATATCGCGCGGCGGCTGGGTGTCGCGAACGCTACCGTCGTCAAGACCCTGAAACGCCTGCAGCTTGCCGGACTGGTTACACAAGAGCCCTATCGCGCCGTTTTCCTGACGTCCGATGGCCGAAAGCTGGCCGAGGAAGCCCGTGGCAAGCATGAAATCGTCCGGAACTTTCTGTTGGCGCTAGGTGTGAGGCCCGAAATTGCTGATATTGATTCCGAAGGCATAGAGCATCATGTCAGCCTGGAGACGCTGCTTGCGATGACCGAATTTCTGCGACGGAAGTCCTCGGATTGACAATGGCAAAAGGGCAAAAAGCACCACTGTTCGCTCTCGCTGCGGCAGCGCTCTTTGGGCTATCAACGCCGCTGGCCAAACTGCTCATTGGTGACATCAAACCTTGGTTGCTCGCGGGCTTGCTCTATCTCGGATCGGGTTGCGGGCTTACACTTTTATATCTGTTCCGGAGGTCTTCAGCCGCTGGTTCGGGCGAGGCCAGCCTGACGCGAGCCGACGTCCCGTGGCTCCTTGGAACCGTGCTGTTCGGGGGAATATTCGGTCCGATCCTTCTCCTCTATGGGCTGGCAATTACAGATGCCACCTCGGCGTCACTTCTCCTCAATCTCGAAGCGGTTCTGACGCTCGGACTGGCTTGGGTGGTGTTCCATGAACATGTCGACCGAAGGCTGTTCGCCGGTGCTGTGGCGATTGTCGCTGGCGCACTCCTTTTGTCATGGCAGGGCGGCTTCGGCCAGGCGGGCTGGGGAGCGCTTCTCATAGGATTGGCCTGCCTCTCATGGGCCATAGACAACAATCTGACCCGGAAAATTTCCTCGGCTGATCCGGTCGTTCTGGCAGCCATCAAGGGCGTTGTGGCGGGAACGGTCAATACGATGTTGGCCTTTGGCTTGGGTGCGGAACTCCCCGGTCTGACATCAATTGCTGGCGCAATGATCCTTGGCTTTGTGAGCTATGGACTGGGTTTGGTGTTGTTCATCGTGGCGCTTCGCCATCTTGGTACGGCTAGGACGGGTGCCTATTACGGAACAGCTCCGTTCATAGGGGCACTGGCGGCGGCGGCGATCTTTGGCGTGCCGTTGACGCCGATCCTTGTGATCGCCGGCCTGCTCATGGCCTTGGGCGCCTGGCTTCATCTCTCCGAGCGCCACATCCACGGCCACGCACATGAAATTCTCGATCACACGCATCGCCATGTTCACGACGAGCACCACCAGCATGTGCATGAATCTGGAGACCCGCCAGGCGAACCACACAGCCATCCGCACCATCATGCGGAATTGGAACACGCCCATGCTCACTGGCCGGACCTGCATCATCGCCATCGGCACAAGAAGGCCACCGGTTGAGATCAATGATCGCTGGCACAGTGCCGGTGGTCACTGAGCACCTCGATGACGCGGCATTGGTTGACATGGCCATGTCCGCATTCCTCGACCATGCGTTTTAGTTCCTTGCGGAGCGCTCGCAACTTGGTGAGCCGGATCTCGACCTGTTCGAGGTGAGACCGGGCAATGGTATCGGCGGCGGAACAACTCGTTTGTGGGTTATCGGAGAGCTGCAGGAGTTCTCGGATCTCTTCGATACCAAAACCCAATTCCCGCGCATGCCGGATGAACTTGAGGCGCCGCACGTCCTCAGGCCCGTAGAGTCGGTGACCACCTTCTGTACGGGTGAATGGCCGGATGAGGCCGATCTCCTCATAATAGCGAATAGTCTGGACCTTGGTTGAAGCGATCACGGCAAGTTTACCGATGGCCATAGCGGACATGAAAACTCCTCTTGAAGCTCTAGTGGCTAGAGATTGTATCAGGGAACCAGCGACGCTTAAAGGGGCGGCGGCAAGACAACACCGCCTAACGAAAGGAACGGAAAATCATGAATCGAAGGCAATTGATTATTGCGCTCAGAACGTTGGCCCTGATCGGGGCAAATCTGGCCATCCAGTCCTCTCATGCACAGGATGCAACCGAGGTCGCCAAGCGCCTGCTGGAAGCCGCTTCCCCACTAGGGGACCGGTCGCTCGGCAAGGCCGACGCTCCCGTCGTAATGATCGAATACGCGTCAGCGACTTGCCCGCATTGCGCCGAGTTTCATGAAAAGGTTCTGCCGCAAATCAAGTCAGAATACATCGAAACTGGAAAAGTACGCTTCATCTTTCGAGAATTCCCACTCGATCAACTGGCACTTGGAGCCTTCATGCTGACCCGCTGCATCCCAGAGGACAAGTATTTCGCGACACTCGACCTCATGTTTCAAAAGCAGAAAACCTGGGCGCAGGCCGAGAACCCTGCCGACGAACTGTTTAAGGTCATGCAGATAGCAGGCATGGACCAAGCGGGGTTTGAGGCCTGCGTGAAACGTGAGGAGCTTGGCAAAGCCATCGTTGAATCGTCACGGAAGGCCGCAAAGGACTTCGCCATCAAGGGAACGCCAGCGATCTTCGTCAACGGCCAGTTCATTGATGCTCACGACGACATGCCAGCTGTCAAAACGGCCTTAGATAAAGCCATCAATCGATAACCAATCGATCCATTCCGTAAGTCAGATAGATTTGAGCTGGAGAGCAACGTGAAGAGAAGAGACCTGATTGCTGGTGCATTTGCTTCGGCGATGGCCATTGGCCTCGGTTCGGTCGGTGCGGCAGCAGAGAAGTATCCGATCTCACCCGCCGACATCCAAAAAGTACCACCGAAGTATCGCAGGAAACGCGTTCGTTTTTACAGCGACTACCCGGCCGGTACCATCGTCGTCGATACGCGCAAGAAATTCCTCTATCTCGTGCAATCGGGCGGTAAGGCGATGCGCTACGGCATCGGCGTCGGCCGTCAAGGATTCTCGTGGTCGGGTTCCGCCGTGATCAAACGCAAAGCTAAGTGGCCGACCTGGACGCCACCTAAATCCATGGTCGAGCGCGATAAGTTTGCTGCCCAATGGGCTGACGGCATGCCGGGAGGACCCAAAAATCCGCTGGGAGCGCGGG
>JANLTS010000168.1:0-5345 GCA_031363045.1 Hyphomicrobiales bacterium | reverse complement strand
TGGAACAGCCGTGAGTTCTGGCCGTGGAAACACACCGGAATGATGGTGAGCCCAGGCAATCGCGCCAGCTTGCCGACGAAGGGGTGCCACTGCGGATCAAGCGCCGGACCAGTGAACGGGGCCTGCGCCGTCGAGACACTGCCCGCCGGAAACACCACGACAGCATGCCCGGCGGTCAACCAGTCCAGCGTACGCCGCCTGGTCAGCAGTGATGTTTGCTGCGCTTCAGGAGTGCCGCCAAAATCCACCGGCAGCATGAAGTCCCGGGCTTCGGGCGGCTGGCACAGCAGGCTGTGGGTGATGATCTTGGTATCGGGACGAATTCTGGTGGCGAGATGGCCCAAGATCAACCCGTCGATGACGCCGAAGGGGTGATTGGCCACGAACAGAACCGGACCTTTCCCTGGCACCTTCGACCAGGCCGCCTCATCGGTGTCGATGTCGAGTTTCATCATGCGGACGGCAGCCGCAAAGATGTTTTCGCCGGGCAACGGATGCTGTGACCAGGCGCGGTACAATCGCTCGAGACGGGTCTGCCCGCTCAGGCGCTCGATGAGGCGGATGATAAGTCGATGAAGCAGCGGTTGCTCGCGCCGCGAATAGGAAAAGCGTACACCAAGGGATTCGGACTTTTCGTCACCGCCCGCAAAACTCTCAATCGCTTCGATCGTCAAATCACTGTCTCCCACGAAAGCAACAGCTGTGTGGGAGTTCCATGACAGTAATACGAAGCATCACGCCGCCAGCACAACCAGATCGGCGGGATCGAAACTGATGATCACAGCCTCGCCAATGGCGGGCGGGTGGCGCTGTGCCCGGTTGAACATGTCGAACAGCATGGTCTGATCGCCGCAGGTGGCGCCAATGCGCAGGATGGCGCCGAGGAATTGCACTGATGTGACTCGTACCGCGAGACGGTTGCCGTCGCGCTGCGGCTCGCCAAGTGTGATGGCCTCCGGCCTGATCGAGAGTGCCACGGATGTTCCAGCCGTTTGCGCAGTGATTGGTGCCGTCCGCAAAGTCTGGCCGTCGACTGTCAGAAGCCCTGCAGCGGCATCCGTGATCTTTGCTGTCAAGCTCGTCAGTGTGCCAACGAAGCTCGCAACGAAGCGGGTCTTCGGCTGGCTATAAATCTCATGTGGTGTGCCAAGCTGTTCGATGCGGCCTTCGTTCATGACCACCACCCGGTCCGACATCGACAATGCCTCTTCCTGGTCGTGGGTGACGAAAATGGTCGTAATGCCAAGAGTACGCTGAACCGCGCGGATTTCGTCGCGCAGGGCCACGCGGATCTTGGCGTCGAGCGCCGACAGCGGCTCATCGAGAAGCAGGATGCGCGGGCTCACGGCCAGCGCGCGGGCCAGCGCAACACGCTGTTGCTGGCCGCCCGACAGCTGATAGGGATAGCGCGCTGCCATGGCCGGAAGCTTGACGATGTCGAGCATCTCGGCCACGCGGGCCTTGATCTCTGCCACCGGCTGGCCCGCTACTTTGAGGCCAAACGCCACATTGTCGGCGACCGTCATGTTGGGAAACAGCGCATAGGCTTGGAACACCATGCCCACGCCGCGGCGGGCTGGGCTGACGTCAGTTACGTTCTCACCATCAAACGTGATCTGGCCAGATGTCACGGTCTCAAGTCCTGCGATCATGCGCAGCACAGTGGTCTTGCCGCACCCCGAGGGACCAAGCAGTGACACGAACTCGCCGCGTTCGATCGACAGATCGACGCTCCGCACCACGCTGTTCAGCCCATAGGTCTTGGTCAGGGCCATGACGGTTACGAAGCTCATCGCTTTCCTCCCGGGGTTTGATATCTGGCGTTGCCAAGAATCTGCATGAGACCCATGCAGGCCCAGGTGATGGCGAAAGCCACGATGGCAAGGGCAGCCGGCTCATAGGCGCGCTTGGCACCGATCAGCTGCAGATAGGGACCGAAGGTCGGCCGGTTGAGCAGGCTCGAAAAGGTGAACTCGCCGATGACGGTTGCAAAGGTCAGGAACGCGCCGCTCAGGATTGCCGCGCGGATATTTGGCAAAATCACCCGCGTCAGGGTCGTGAACCAGCTGGCACCCAGGGTCTCCGCAGCTTCCGTCAGGGTGCGAACGTCGATGGCGCGGAGGCCGGTTTCAACCGCCCGGTACATATACGGCAGCGCCAGCGCCACATAGCCGAATGACAACAGCACGTCGGTGCCCACGGCAGTGCTCGTCAGTGGCAGGACCGAGGACGTATTGTACATGCGGATGTAACCGAAAACGATGATGATTGCCGGGATGACCAGCGGCAGCAACGTTATGAATTCGACGAGCGGCCTGAGTTTCTGCAACCGCAGCTGGACGAAATAGGCGGCCGGAACCACGATCACGATTCCGATGACAATGGTAACGGCGGCCAGCACCAGCGAATGTACGAAGGCCTGCTGGAACACCGGATCGGCAAAGACGATCCGGTACGCCTCGAAACTGTATTCGCCGCGCTTCAGCCGCAGCGAGAACTCGAACGTGGCGACCAGCGGAATGAGGAAATACAGCGAGCCAAGAATGACCGCGATCCACGGGCCGATGCGAGAGGACTTCATTTGAGCCACCTCTCGGTGCGGCTGCGCAATACGAGGTAGATCAGGTTCGAGGCACCGGTGATGACCACCATGCCGAGGGCAAGAGCATAGCCAAGGTTGGGATTGTGCAACACGTCTCCGCGGATTTGCGAGAACAGCAGGATGGGAACGATATTGAGAGTCGAGTTGGTCAGCGCATAGGCCGTGGCGACAGCGCCAAAGGCATTGGCAAACAGCAGCAGCGTCGCGCCTGCGAGGCTCGGCCAAAGCACTGGCAGCGTGATGTAGCGCCAGTGCTGCCAGGTGCTGCTGCCGAGGATAACGGAAGCCTCGCGCCATTCCTTTTTCAGGCCGTCGATGGCCGGCATGACGATGAGCAGCATCAGCGGGATCTGGAAATACAGATAGACCAGCGTCAGCCCCCAGAAGCCGAGGAGCGTGAAACCGGAATTATAGATGTTCCAGCCGAACAGCGTGGTGAGGCCGGTGGTCACAAGTCCCATGCGGCCAAGCGTGGCCATGAAGGCGAACGCCAGCGGCACGCCGGCAAAATTCGACGCAACGCCTGAGAAGGTTGTGAGCGTCGGGCGCATCCAACCGGGCAAGCCGCCGCGCGCCGCAGCAAAGGCCAGCACGAATCCACAGAGCGCACCGCCCACCGCCGAGGCCACACTGATCTTCATGCTGAGCACGAACGACTTGATGATATCCGGCCGGGCAAGATCGCGCAGATTCTGCAGCGAGAAAGCCCCCTGTTGGTCCTGAAATGCCCCCACCAGCAGAAGTGCTGTCGGCAAAATCAAAAAGAACACCGCAAAGATGAAGAATGGCGCGACGCCGATCCATGCGATCGTGTCACGGCCAGACAGGATCGACGATGTGGAGGATGAGGTTTTGGCCATCGCTTGAGGCGGCACCAGTGTTGCACGAACGCCTGCCGCAGAAACCGGCGGCAGGCATCCGATTCAGTTTGGAGAGTTGCGGCTTACTGACCGACGGCGACGCCGACGACGGTATCCCACTTCTCGGCCAGCGTGGCCTTGACCGCGGCTTGCTGTTCGACCGTGGGGAACAGGGCCTTGGCGTAGTTCTCGGCCGGCGGCAGCTTGGCCATCATGTCGGCCGGGATCTTGCCCGTGGCAGCCAGATCGTTGAAGCGGATCGGATGGCAATAACCGTCGAGCCAGAGCAGCTGACCTTCGTCGGAATAAATATACTCCATCCACAGCTTGGCGGCATTGACGTGCGGCGCATAGGCGCTGATCGCCTGCACATAGACACCGGCCACGACACCCGACTTCGGCACGATGACCTCGATCTTGGGATTGCCCTTGAGATTGTCGCGGGCGGCAAGGCCGTTGTAGTCCCACAGGATGGTCATCGGCGTGGTGCCCTGAGCCAGCGAGGCCGCGTTGCCGCCGACCGGCACGAAATTGCCCTTCTTACTAAGTTCGGCAAAGAAGGCGAGACCGGCATCGGCGGCCTTCGCGACGTCGCCACCCGAGGCCGATAGGCCCGCGGCGAACACCGACTGGATCGCCTGGTTCGATGAGCGTGGGTCACCCGAAATCGAGACGGAATTCTTGAACTCGTCCTTCTGGAGGTCGGCCCAGTCGGTGGGCATCGACTTCACCAGGTCGGCATTCACGACGAAGGACAGAACGCCATAATAGTCGCCGTACCAGAAGCCATCGGCATCCTTGGCGCTGTCGGGGATCGAAGCCCAGGTCGAGACTTTGTAAGGCTGGATCAGTCCATCGGCCTTGGCGGTGGGACCGAACGACAGGCCGACGTCGATCACGTCGGGAGCTTGCGGGCCAGCATTGCCCTTGTTGGCCTTGATGGCCTCGATCTCGTCGCCAGAGCTGGCGTCTGGATTGAGTTCGTTGACCGTGAGGCCATACTTGGCCTTGAAGCCGTCAATCACCTTGCCATAGCCGCACCAGTCGCGCGGAAGCGCAATGACTGTGAGCTCGCCTTCCTTCTTGGCGGCGGCAACGAGATCGTCCATGGCGTCTGCCTGGGCGGCCGTGGCCGAGGCAGCGAAGGCAATGGCGACGGTGGAATTCAGCAGGTGGCTGAAGAGTTTCATCGTGATGTCCCTGTTCCGGTTTTCTGATCGCGGGTCAGCAATGCTCCCGCGGTACCGGCTGGACTAGTCGTGGTGTATGACAGGGCTGTGTCGCTGCACAGCGTCGGGCACTGCTCAAGCTGCTGGTCAAAGCCCTCGACCTCCGCGATAAGCTTCTGGCGGGCCGCAGTGCCAGCCTCGAACTCATCGCTGGCCGAGAGAATGTCAACAGTTCGTATGCCACCCGGCTGCCCCTCGCCTGGAACGATCAGCTAGCCGCAATGAGCTGAAAGTGCTGGCCGCAAGAGGATGATCAGTGTGTGCACATCCTCGTGCCAGAAAAGCTGAGCTCGCCTACTGGCGTCGCACGATTCATCTGATCCGAGCGGTCGCTTAGTTGATGATCAATTCAAGTCAGACGACCTTGTCTCATCGTGTGACGGCGTTCGAACCCTATGGCTGCGTTTGCTTCACGCCGGATCAACTCAGGGTTCCGATGGCCACTTATCGATGACCAAAACGGCGGCATATCCCCTTCCATCGGAGATGCATCACAAGAAGCTAAAGGAGCTCCTAGAGCGTCGCACTTTCAGTTGAGTCCATATCCTGCTGCGGCGAAGTAGTTTGAGCATTCGTCTGGCGTGAAGAGAGCGCAAATGTTGCCGATGGCTTTCCAAAGATCGTCGATGGTCCTTGCGGCCATTGCGCGGAGCT
>JANLTS010000117.1:0-7738 GCA_031363045.1 Hyphomicrobiales bacterium | reverse complement strand
GGATTGCGGCCCCAGCGTTTGTAGAGCAACAGGGCGCGCTGGGTCGGTGCATCGGTGGCGCCGAACATGACAGCCGGTGTCTTGTCCGATCCGTTCACATGTTCCACCCAGCAGCCGCCGGGCACGGCCAGTGTATCGAATTGCGCCCAGTCATAACGCTTGCCATCGATGATCGAATGGCCCGAGCCCTGGAAGGGTGCCAGCAACAGGCTGGCGGTTTCGCGTTGCGGCAAGGTGCGTTCGCCGGGGCGCAGCATCTGGGCATAGAAACTGATCGTATGGAACACCGGGCCACCGGTGTTGGGATCGACATAGTCGATGACAATGCCCTCGTGCGGATCGCCATCCCAATCCTTGAAGGCATCGAGTGCCGCCTGCATCCGTTCCCAGCGGTAGACCCACATCGGCGAGGACAGCCCGCCGCCACGCTTGTGGTCGAGAAAGCGCGGGCGCAAACCGCCTTCGCCATAGGTGCGCTGCGAGTAATCCGCCGGATAGCGCGCGGTTTGCTGTTTCTTGACGACTTCCTTGCCGTTCTCGATCTCGGTATATTTGTGGTCGAAGTGGACGGCATGGAGCGCCTCGACCAGCGGCAGGTCGAGGACCGAGAGATTAACAGCCGGTTCGCCCGCCACCGTGCCGTGATTGTGCCAGGCATCATTGGGGGTCAGCACCATGTCGCCTGGGCCGAACACCACGTTCTCGCCTTCAACACCGGTGAAGTTGCCCTTGCCGGTGAGGCCGAACCGCACGGCACTCGGAGAATGCTTGTGCGGTGGCATGATCTCATCAGGATCATTCAGCCGGTAGGCCGTATACATCGTCGAGACCGAGGCGCGTTTCGGCGACAGGCCCGGATTGATCAAAATGAGCGAACGCCGTTCGCTGTCATCCATCGATACCAGGCGCGCCGCGCGCTGCAGCAGAGGTTCGATATCGGCATATTTCCAGACGAAGGGGATAGCCTTCGCCGTGGCCATCAACTGCTTGACCTCGTCATGGTCGACAGATTGCGAGGTCGCCCAGAAAGGAAACATGTTTTTCTTGGTGAGGTCGTCGTAGAGGCCCTGCAACGCGGCCTGCTTCAGGTCCTGGGCGGGCTGGATGGGAGACATGCAGGCACCTCATCTTATGTTGGAGAATGGGGATCGACCATCCCGACCATAGCAAGACTGGTTGACCTGAGCAATGCGTCTGCTGCAACCATGTCAACCAGCGGCGTCATGTTTGCTCAGCCACTCAGGCGCGCCCGCGCATGAGGTCCGCAGCCCGTTCTGCAATCATCATCACGGCGGCATTGATGTTGCCGCAGGGCAAGTCGGGCATCACCGAGGCGTCCACGACGCGAAGTCCGGAGAGGCCACGAAGCCGCAAATCCGGGTCCACAACCGAGGCCCCGTCAACGCCCATCCGGCAGGTTCCGGCTGGATGATGCACGGTAATCGAGGTCTTGCGGATATGTTCGTCGATCTCATCATCGCTCTGACATTTTGGACCGGGCAGGAATTCGGCGGCGACGAAGGGCTGCATCGCCGGTTCGGCTGCCAATTTCCTCGCGACGCGGAAGCCGGCACGGAGGCTGGCCCAGTCTCGCGGTGAAGATAGAAAATTCTGGTGGATGAGTGGTGCCGCTTCGGGATCAGCCGAAGCAATCTTCACGGAGCCTCGGCTTTCAGGTTGAACGGCGACGATGCGGGCCGCGAACCCATCGGCGAAGGGTTGCTTGAACGGCGCGAAGTAGGGCCAGGCGGCCAGCGGGGCGGCGGTGAACAGCAGTTGCACGTCAGGCAGTGGACGCGACGGCTCGCTTTTGAGGAAAGCCACGACGCCCCCTGGAACATCGCCTGAAAAGCCCGAACCTGTGAGGTAAGTCCGGGCGAAGTCCATCGCGATACGGTCAAAGCGCATCATGCGCAGGAAAGGACCCGGCGTCTTGCGGCGGTACATGAGAATGACGGACACGTGGTCCTGCAGGTTCTTGCCGATCGCCGGTATTGCCAGTTTGGTGGCGATGCCATGCGCTGCCAATTCGGCGGGATCGCCTATGCCTGAAAGGTTCAACAATTGCGGGGTATTGATGACTCCACCGCAAAGAATGACCTCGCGCCCCGCCAACGCTTGCCGGACCTCGCCGCGATGCCGATAGGTAATTCCGCTAGCCCGGCTGCCCTCGAACAGAATGCTGGTGGCAAGTGCCTCGGTCACCACGTCGAGGTTTGGCCGTTTCAGTACAGGCCGCAGGTAGGCTGAGGCAGCACTTGCCCGGCGGCCCTTGTCGATGGTCATCTGCAGCCGCGAAAACCCCTCTTGAGTTTCGCCATTGTAGTCGCCGCTCTGGGGATATCCGGCGCTGCGGCTGGCAGCGGCATAGCTTTCGATAAGCTCGTCCTTATACTTGCAGCGCTGGGTGTTGAGTGGGCCTTGCCCGCCGCGATACGGAGTCTCGCCACCTTCCCAGCGCTCCATCTTTTTGAAATAGGGGAGCACGTTGTCATAGGACCAGCCGGTCAAGCCGGTTGCCGCCCAGCGGTCGAAATCGCCGCGATTGCCACGCACATAGGCCATAGCGTTGGTGGAGGAACAGCCGCCGACGACCTTGCCGCGCGCGCACTCCACCTTGCGGCCGCCGACATTGGCTTCCGGCTCACAGAAATACATCCAGTCATGCCGCCGTTCGACCAGGATCTTGCCCCAGCCCAACGGGATGTGGATCATCGGGTCGCGGTCCCAGCCGCCGGCTTCGAGCAGCAACACGCGGGTCTGGCTGTCCTCCGTCAACCGGTTGGCCAGCACACAGCCTGCCGACCCGGCGCCGACGATGACATAGTCGTAGGCTCGTCTTTCCGGCATGGCACCCCCGTCTTTCCGTCCGTAATTCCCGGCAAGTTGGCATTCGTCGCCGACCAAGGTCAACCATTATTGTCAACCACACGAAATATGACTAGAGTGGTTGAGCGATGCGACTCGAAGGAACCAGGCTGTGGCCACTCACGACATGCAGACTGCGGCGGATCTCTCCGGTATCATTTCGGCCTTGCGGGAACTCCGGACGGCAGGCGGGGTGTTGCCTTCGGAACGTGAACTTGCGAGCCGGTTGAACGTCAAGCGACACCAATTGCGGCGGGCCCTGAACGAGCTTCGGAAAACCGGCGATATCGCTCCGGCCCGCACCCGGCGCAGCGAAGCCTCGATGCATCCGCGCTACAGTGATGAACTCATACGGGTCACCAATCCACTCGAAGTCATTGAGCTTCGCCTGATGCTGGAACCGGGCTTCGCCCGACATGCGTCGCTCAGAGCCTCGACCCTCGAAATTGGGGTGATCTCGCAATGGGCCAGCACGCCGGCCAATGCCAAACCCGAGACAGTTGACATCAATTTCCACCTGGCCGTGGCGACGGCATCGCGCAACCAGCTGGCGAAAGAACTGTTCATCATGCTGCGCAAGATTGGCACCGATGCGCGATTGCGCGTCGTCGGCATCGCACCCGCGACCTGCACCAAGCGGATTGCCGAGCGCGATGCCGAGCACCGGCGCATTGCCGAGGCAATCGCCATGCGTGACCCGGAAGCCGCCGAAGCCGCCATGCGGGCACATCTGCTGCTGGTGCAACGGCGGATCATGGAACGCTCGAATGCCGGGCTTGCCGCAGCCTGATCGTCACAGGTCGATCGAAGGAACCAGCCACTGAAACAGCACTTCGATTATCTCGTGATCGGGGCAGGCACCGCCGGGGCCATTGTCGCCAGCCGCCTGAGCGAGGACATTACTTGCAATGTCGGTCTGATCGAGGCCGGCGGGACGGTGACCGATCCGGATGTCGCCGAGCCTTTGAAATGGACTGCCTTGCCAGGCCGCGAATACGATTGGGGCTACAAGACCGTGCCGCAACCCTTCACCGGCGACCGGGTGCATGATTGGCCGCGCGGTCGTATGCTCGGCGGCTCAAGCTGCATCAATGCCATGGCCCATGTGCGTGGCCACCCCGGCGATTTCGATTCATGGGCCGAAGCGGCAGGATCGCGCTGGTCCTATGCCGGTCTTTTGCCGGGGTTCGTGGCCAGCGAGGCCCGCCTCTCGCTGCTGCATCCGGATGCCCAAGTCAGTCCGGTGGCGCGCGCCTTCATGGCGGCAGGTGAAAGCCTTGGTGTGCCGCGCCTTGGCAACCACAATGGTGCTGAACTCGTGGGCACCGCTGCCAACACCTTGACGATTCTTGATGGCCGCCGAGTCAGCAGTGCTGATGCCTACTTGCCGAAGGACGTCCTTGCCCGGTCAAACCTGACATTGCTGCTTCATCACGATGTTCAGCAAATTGTTTTTGATGGCACGCGCGCCGCAGGCGTCATTGCTGTTGAAGGTGGTACGAGACGGATGATCGCGGCGGACCGCATCGTGCTGTGCGCGGGTGCTGTGGCGAGCCCCTTGCTGCTGATGCGATCGGGCATTGGTGATTCCGCAGTGCTTGCGGCGGCGGGAATCAACTGCCAGTCCGAGAACAAGGACGTTGGCCGCAACTTGCAGGACCATCTCCTGGTTCTGGGCAATCTCTACCGTGCCAGACAGCCCGTTCCGCCGTCACGCCTGCAGCACTCGGAATCGCTTATGTATCTGCACAGTGAGGATATCACACGCGATAACGGCAGCCCCGACATGGTGCTGGCTTGCGTCGTGGCCCCCACGGTGAGCGAGGCATTCACCGCGCCAGCTTATGGCAGTGCCTTCACGCTGTTGAGTGGCGTGACGCATCCGACCAGCCGGGGGACGATTTCGGTGACCGGACCTGGATACAGCGATCCGCCGCGCATCGACCCGAATTACCTGCAGACCGAGTATGATCGCCTCACCGCCCGCAAGGCCCTCATGGCGGCCCGGAGACTTGCCGCTGCTCCGGCCTTTGACGCATGGCGTGGCGCGGAAGTGTTGCCGGGACATGGCGCCGATCTTGACTCCTTCATTGCGCGCGCGGCCTGCACCCATCACCATCCGGCTGGAACATGCCGCATGGGGCGGGATAGCGCTTCTGTGGTGGATGAAAATCTCGCCGTACGCGGTGTTGGCAACCTGTTCGTGGTCGATGCATCGGTTATTCCACGATTACCGTCCGGCCCGATCAACGCTGCTGTTATGGCGCTTGCGGAGACTTGGGCGTCGTTGCCGGGTTAAACACCCGCCATCCCGGCGTGTAGTTTGGTAGAACAACCCGATTGCGAAGCCTGCCCGCCGGTAGCGTCACAGCGGGCGGATCGCGACGATTCGCAATCAATTGATCGGGGCTGGATCAGGCGACGGCGCGGTTCAGGGCGCATTGCGACCAGAGATCGGAAAGCGCGTGGACGAGCTTGTCGATGTCGGCGTCACTGTGCAAAGGCGTCGGCGTGATGCGCAGGCGCTCGGTGCCGCGTGGTACGGTCGGGTAGTTGATCGGCTGGATATAGATGCCATAGCGTTCCATGAGGATATCGCTAATCCATTTGCATTTCTTCGGATCGCCCACCATCACCGGCACGATGTGGCTTTCATTCTTCATGTAGGGCAGGCCGATGGCGTCAAGCTTGCGGCGCAGCCTGGCGACCCGGTCGCGCTGGCGCAGGCGCTCCATTTCACTTGCCTTGAGATGGCGGATCGAGGCTGCCGCTGCTGCGGCGACGGCGGGTGGCAGAGCCGTGGTGAAGATGAATCCCGATGAGAAGCTGCGCACGAAATCAACAAGCGCGGCAGACGCCGCGATATAACCGCTGACCACGCCGAAGGCCTTGCCCAACGTGCCTTCGATGACGGTGATGCGGTCCATCAATCCTTCGCGCTCGGCGATGCCGCCGCCGCGCGGGCCATACATGCCGACCGCATGGACTTCATCGAGATACGTCATCGCACCATATTTTTCGGCAAGATCGCAGATCTCAGCGATGGGGCCGATATCGCCATCCATGGAATAGACCGACTCGAAGGCAATGAGTTTGGGCCGCGCCGGATCGATGGTCTTCAGCAGGCGCTCAAGGTCGGCGACATCATTGTGCTTGAAGATCAGTCGTTCGGCTCGGCTGTGGCGGATACCTTCGATCATCGAGGCGTGGTTGCCCGCGTCCGAGAGGACGATGCAATTGGGGATGCCGCCCGCCAGTGTGCCGAGTGCCGCCCAATTCGACACGTAGCCCGAGGTGAAGAGCAGGGCAGATTCCTTGCCATGGAGATCGGCGAGTTCGTTCTCGAGGACAACGTGGTAATGATTGGTTCCGGAAATATTGCGTGTGCCGCCGGCACCCGCGCCGCAGCGGTCAATGGCCTCATGCATGGCGGCGGTGACCTTGGGGTTCTGGCCCATGCCGAGATAATCGTTGGAACACCACACAGTGAGCCGCCAGCGGTCCTCGGGGTCAGGCGCCATGGTGAGCACGGCGTCAACGGCGCCGGTTTCGAGCAAGCGCTCGGCGATCCGTGTTGTGAGGCCAGTCCATTGCGCGCCTTCGCTGGGAACGGCAAGCGCGGCCCGAAGCATCCGCCGGAAAGGCCCAAAATGCAATTCATCGAGGCGCGCCGGATCACGCGCCCGGCCATGTACCTTTGCCTCAAGTGCTGCATAATCGGGCTTGATGAACTGGCAGGCGCGCCCGCAACGGCCGGGATCGCTGGAGCGCGAAATGCTACAATCAGTGCACAGCGACCGGTGCGGCCCGGCAGAAACAGGCGGCGTCCAATAGGGAGCGGTCGATGCGGCCTAGTTGGTTGACAACGGCAAATTCATCGGTTGCGAACACTCTACGCCCTAAAATCCGGACTTCCGATAACCGAACGGTTCCAGACGATTGTCAGCTAGACTGACAAACCATAGTGTCTCATTGAATGGACATTTTCAAGCCACTGGAAATCTCCGTTCGAGCAAGATCATTTCCCCGGCGTTGTGTAACTTTTCCGGGTTCACCCCCGCTCTCCGCCGAAAGGCGATTTGCGGGCTTGTAGAGTTTTTGAAGTTGCCGGCGAAAGGCGCATGCGGCTATCTGCGGGAGGCAGGTGATAGAGCCCGACGCCACCGCATTGCGAAGCCAGGAAAAATGCTGAAACCCTCTTTCGACGTGATTGTGTGCGGGAGCCTGCACCTCGACATCGTGGTGACAGCTCCGGCACTGCCGCGGATTGACGAGACTGCAGTGGGCAGCGGCTGGAAACAGATGTGTGGCGGCAAAGGCGGCAACCAGGCTGTTCAAGCGGCGCGGGCCGGGGCGCGTACGGCGATGATAGGGCGCGTTGGCAATGATGAATTCGGCCGCACGCTCCAGGCGAACCTGGAAGACAGTGACGTCGAGGTCTCAGCAATCACCACCGACCTTGTTCTCGGCTCTGGCATGAGCGTTGCGATCCTGCAGGACAATGGCGACTATGGCGCGGTAATCGTTTCCGGAGCCAACATGGCGATTGATCCGGCGGCACTGGAACAGCAGTGGGCGGCGCTTGGAGGGGCCAGTATTCTCGTGCTGCAAAATGAAGTTCCGCACAGCGTTAACGTCGCCGCAGCCAAAGCCGCACGCGCCGCAGGAGCACATGTTGTCTTCAACGCCGCCCCGGCGCGCGATCTTGGGCAGAATCTTCCCGGCCTTGTCGACGTGCTCATCGTCAATCGCGTTGAGGCCGAGGCGATGTTTGGCGCGCCCGTCAATGATCGCGCCTCGGCGCGTGCCGCCCTGGCGGGAAGAGCAATGAAGGCATCGTCCACCGTCGTCACGTTGGGCGGGGATGGCT
>JANLTS010000094.1:0-14622 GCA_031363045.1 Hyphomicrobiales bacterium | reverse complement strand
AATCGGCCCCGCCGAGGCTTCGAACACCGAGTACGGGATCGGCTTGAAGGTGACGATGATTTCCGACTCGCGCGATGGCAGGCGCTTGCCGGTGCGGAGATAGAAGGGCACGTTGCTCCAGCGCCAATTGCCAATCTCGGCTTTCAAGGCCACGAAGGTTTCGGTCTTCGAAGTGGTGTCGCCTAATTCTTCGAGATAACCTTTCACGGCACCGCCCTCCGCTGCGCCTGCGCGATATTGTCCGCGTACGGAGAGATTGGCCACGGCATCGCCGGTGATGGGTTTGAGCGCCTTCAGCACTTTCAGCTTCTCGTCGCGCAGCGCATCGGCGGCGGTCGAGGTCGGCGGCTCCATGGCGACGAGGCACAAGAGCTGCAACATGTGGTTCTGCACCATGTCGCGGAGTGCACCCGCCGTATCGTAGTACCCCGCGCGGCCTTCGACGCCCAGCGTCTCGGCGACGGTGATCTGCACGTGGTCGATGTGGCCGGAATTCCAGACGGGCTCAAACAGCGCGTTGGCAAAGCGCAGCGCCATCAGGTTCTGCACCGTCTCTTTGCCGAGGTAGTGGTCGATGCGGTAGATCTGCGGCTCGCTGAAAACCTTGCCGATCGACTCGTTCAGGGCCTTGGCCGAGGCGCCGGATTTGCCCAGCGGCTTTTCGATCACCACACGGGTGTTCTTGGTCACCAGGTTGTGGGCGCCGAGCCGGTCGCAGATCGGTCCGAAGAGATCGGGTCCGACGGCCAGATAAAACACGCGGATGCGCTCGGGGTCCTGCAAGGCCTTTTCGAGGTCGAGCCAGCCGGTCTCCTGCGAGGCTTCGGCGGCGACATAGCTCAGGCGTTCGAGGAAGCGCGCCATGGTGTCGGCGGGGCGGTCGGCTTCCGGCACATGGGCTTCGATGGCGGCTTCAGCGAACTTATGAAATTCATCATTGGTCATCGCCCGGCGCGACGAGCCGATGATGCGGGCGCCAGTTGGCAGCTGGCCCTGAAGGTCGCGATGGAAGAGGGCAGGCAGAAGCTTGCGCTGCGCCAGGTCGCCGGTGGCGCCAAAAACCACGATGTCGAACAGGTCGACAGGGATAATGCGGGGGGTCATGAAGGTCTTTCCGCTGAATTCTGATGTGCGCCGCTCAAATAGCGCTTTTACAATGCCAGTCAAATAATACCACAATATGTCAATGCAAGTGATTTATTGCTTTCCCAGCCAAAATGCCCCATAGTTGCTGCAAATTCAGAGTGTTGGGGAGGCCCCTATGATCGTCTGTTGTGGTGAGGCGCTGATCGATTTTCTGCCTCGAAAATCAGCAGTTGGCGATGCCGTCTACCAGCCGTTCTGTGGCGGGTCGGTCTACAACACGGCGATTGCGCTCGGCCGGCTGGGAATCGGCACCGGTTTTTTCAGTGGTCTTTCCAGCGATTTCTTCGGCGACATGCTGCGCGACGGGCTGAAGGCCAGCCAAGTCGATCTGGCTTATGCCAAGACCTGGGACAAGCCCTCGACGCTGGCCTTCGTCAAGCTCACCGACGGCCATGCGCGCTATTCCTTCTTCGACGACAATTCCGCCTGCCGCATGCTCACCAAAAAGGATCTGCCGAAGCTCGCCACAAAGGTGCAGGCGCTGCATTTCGGTTCGATCAGCCTGATCCCCGAACCCGGCGGCTCAGCGCTTGAAGCCTTGATGAAGCGCGAGGCCAAAGCACGTGTCATCTCGCTTGATCCCAACATCCGGGCCAGCCTGATCAAGGACCGCCGCAACCATCTGGCGCGCTTGCACCGGATGATCGCCATGGCGGACATCGTCAAGATTTCGGACGAAGACGTGGCGTGGATGACCGGCAAAAGCGACTTCGCCAAGACCGCGAAGAAGTGGCTCAAGGCCGGGGCCAAAATCGTCGTGGTCACGCGCGGCGGTGACGGCGTCGAGGCCTATACCTCAGGCTTCGCCATCCACCAACCGGCCGTCAAGGTGACGGTGGCTGATACGGTCGGGGCAGGCGATACGTTCACGGCGGGCCTTCTCGCTGCATTGTCAAAGGCCAAGCTGCTGAGCAAGACCAAGCTCGCCGCCATCACCGAAGCCCAGCTTGATGCCGCGCTGGCGTTCGCGGCGAGAGCCGCTGCCGTCACCGTGTCCCGCCCGGGTGCTGATCCGCCCTGGGCGCATGAGATCGGGTGAGCGGTCTTGTTATCCGGCAGTTTCAATTTCTTGCGCTACCAGTTCCTGAAGCGCCCAAAGATTTTCATCATGAATGCCGAGCGCTTCGAGGTGCGTAACGGTGTTGTAGAGATATTCGGCGCCTGATCCCCAATGTCCACAGGCACGTGCCAGCGCATATGCCACTTCGGCCGGTGGGCGGTTCTCGGCATAGAAGTCGAGAAGATGCGGCCGGGCATAGAAAACGAGTGCTCGCAACGGACCGTCGGCGGTTCGCACGTCAATCCAACGCACACTTTCCAAGGCTTCATCACTCCCGACTTCGCGATACAACAACTTGTGAATCTGGCTGGAGATATCTTCATCCTTGAGGCGCAGTACCACGCCTTCGCAAATCCCACCGCCATCAAGGCACATCATATAGCCAGGCTGTTCAGGCGATCCGCGATACCTCTTGATCTTCATGGAGAAGCCGCGTTGCCATCCATGCGCCACCGCCCTCCGGGTTTCTTCGGTTGGGAACTCGGATTTCCAGATCAGAGAACCGTAAGCAAACAGCCACACCGGTCCCTCTGGCTTTCCGGCCAGAACCTTTTCAGTGGCTGCGATGTAGTCGGCGTCATCGTAGTAGTCATATTTTGATTCAGGCCCGGGGTCGGGCACGTCGCGATGGCAGCGGGCGACAAGTTCTGGCGACAATCTCATCCGTTGTGCTCCTCTATACATATACATAATTCTGCAAACCTGCCCTCAGTGGCTCTTGCCGCCGCCGAGATACAACGAAAGAGCACGGAACATATCGAGGTTGAGCCGGTCAAGACCCTCGTCGGAAGGAAGTGGCTGCGAGGAGAATTTGACCGCAACCATGGCGCTGTTGGGGTCGATGTATATCCACTGGCCGTGGATGCCGAGGGCGTATAGGACTCCCGGCACATCGCCCGGCACATACCATTTTGAGCGATAGCGGCCGTGCGGAAAATGACCCGCGTTGCTGCCGCGCTGCCAGGCCTCTGGGTCACCATTGTGCAGGATGTCTTCCACCCAGCTTTGCGGAATGATCTGCTTGCCATCGCGGTTGCCGTAGCACCGCATCAGTTCGCCAAAGCGCGCTAGGTCGCGCAATGTCGTGCAGATGCCGCCGGCCGAGCGCGTTGAACCGGCGTTATCGATGGTGACAAGCGCATCGCGTTCGGCACCCATCGGCTGCCACATCAGGCGTGACAAGAGACTGTGCAACGGCTCGCCACCGGCACGCTCCAGTATCCAACCAAGCAAATCGGAATTGGGCGATACATAGTGAAATCGCAACCCATGCTCGCCATCGCCCTTCGGCAAGGTGGCGATGAAGCCGTGCAGATCTTCGCCGCCAAATTTCGGGTCGGCGGGATTCCATGCCGTCGCCGCGCGATAGCGGGCATAATCTCCGGAGGCATCGAGATAGTCCTCGTCAAAGCGCACAGCGACAGTCATGTCGAGCACATGCCGCACGGTGCAATCGCCATAGGCGGAACCCGCCACTTCGGGCACATATTTCGTCACCGGCGCGTGCGGATCGAGCAGGCCTTCGGCTACCAGCACGCCGGCCAGGCCCCCGGTCACCGACTTACTGACGGAGAACAAAATATGCCGTCCGTCTGCAGTGCCATTGTCATAGCGTTCACAGATTATCTTTCCGTCACGCAGAACCAGAAGGCTGTCGGAGTAGGTCGTCTCGATAAGATCGGTGATCGAATGGCTGGCGCCCTGCCACGCGACTTTCACATCTTTGAGATTGAGCGGCGTTCCAATTTCCAAGGGCCGTGGCAGCCCGGCGGCGATGATCTTGCACGCCAGAAGTTCGTCGACATGGCCGAAGCTCCATCGATTGTAGGGCGGCAAGCGCCAATTCGCCAGTGTCGCTACCATTGCGTCCGTGCTCCGGATTTAGTGCAAAGATTTGCGCAGATCGAAATGCTTGGCAAGCTTTCGCCCGGCCTCCGCATAGGCTAACCAGCGGCGATGGAATATCCCGTCGATGCCGTCATCCCGCAACTATCCGAGGCGTTGGCCAATGGTACTTGTGCCCTGCTGGTTGCTGAGCCGGGGGCGGGCAAAACGACGCGGGTGCCGCTGAAGTTGATCGATGCGCCTTGGCTCAAAGGCCAGAAAATCGTCATGCTCGAGCCTCGCCGGTTGGCGGCGCGCAATGCCGCGCATCGCATGGCGGAAACATTGGGCGAGGAAATCGGCGGCACGGTGGGCTATGCGGTGCGGCTTGACCGCAAGGTGTCGGCCCGCACCCGCATCGAGGTCGTCACCGAAGGCATCCTGACGAGGCGCCTGCAGACCGATCCGGAACTTTCGGGCACCGGACTGGTGATCTTCGATGAATTCCACGAGCGCTCGCTTGATGGCGATCTGGGGCTTGCCATGGTGCTCGATATCCAGCGCGGGCTTCGTGACGATCTCAGGATTCTTGTGATGTCGGCAACGCTTGATGCGGCACGCGTGTCGGCGCATCTGGGGCAGGCGCCGGTGATCGATGCGCCGGGGAGGGTGTTCCCTGTGGAGACGCGCTATCTCGACAAGGCGCAGCGCCAGACCATATCGGCGGACGCGATGCGCGCCGTGCACCGGGCACTCGATGAGACAGAGAAGAGCATCCTCGTCTTCCTGCCCGGTGAGGCTGAAATCCGCCGCACGGAGGACATGCTCAATGCGGCGGGCCTGCCGAAGGATACCGTGGTGCGGCCGCTTTATGGTGCGATGGGCTTTGCCGAACAGGATCAGGCCATCAAACCGTCACCGCCGGGCGAGCGCAAGATCGTGCTGGCCACCACAATTGCCGAAACCAGCCTCACCATCGATGGCATCGGGGCGGTAATCGACACCGGCTTCAAGCGGAGCCCACGTTTTGATCCGGCATCCGGCATGACGGCGCTTGAGACCGTGCGGGTGTCGCTGGCCTCCGCCGATCAGCGGCGGGGACGGGCGGGCAGGCTTGGTCCCGGCATCGGCTACCGCCTGTGGCCAGAGGCCGAAACGCGGGCGTTGAAACCCCATGACGAACCCGAAATTTTTGTTGCCGACCTTGCGCCATTGGTACTGGAACTTGCCGCCTGGGGTGTGAATGATGCCGCCTCCTTGGCATGGCTCGATCCGCCACCGCCCGCACCCTTCGCCCAGGCGCAAGACCTGCTGAAGCGCCTGGAGGCGATTGATGCTTCGGGCAAGATCACCGCACTGGGCAAGCAGATGGTGCGGCTGCCGCTGCATCCACGCCTCGCTCACATGGTAGCGAAGGGCCGCAGCGAGCTTGCCGCCGATCTCGCCGCCATGCTCTCGGAACGCGACGGGCTGCCGCGCGATGCCGGTGCCGACATCACGTCGCGGTTGTCGCGGATCAGGGGCGGCCCCCGCGACCGCATCCGCCAGACGGCCAAACAGATTTGGAGCATCATCTCCCAAAACCCGTCATCCCGGCGAAAGCCGGGACCCGCTGAACCATCTGATGGGATGACGGACTTTTCAGCTGGCGTCCTCGTGGCCTTCGCCTTCCCGGACCGTATCGCCCAGCGCCGTGGTGGAGACCGCCGCTACCGCCTGTCGGGTGGCGGTGGCGCCATCCTGCCCGAGCACGATGCGCTGATGACGCAAGACTTCCTCGCAGTCGCAACCACCGATGGCGCTTCGGGCGACCAGAAAATATTCCTCGCCGCACCCTTGTCACTGAAGGAAATCGAAGAGCATTTCGGCGAACAGATCGAGTTGCGCGACGGCGTGTTCTGGGACAGCCGTGCCAAGGCGGTCAGCGCCACCAAGTCACGGCGGCTGGGGTCGCTGGTGCTGGAAGAGAGAGTTTCGACCTCGGCCGATCCCTCGCTCGTCGCCGAAGCCATGACCCAAGGCGTGCGCGACATGGGCCTCGCGTCATTGCCGTGGAGCGAGGGGGCCAAGACACTGAAAGCCCGCGTCCAGTTCATCCGCCGCCTGTTCCCGGATGATAGCTGGCCGGACTTGGCGGATGAAACGCTTTTAGCCACACTTGAAGACTGGCTTACGCCCTATCTCGCTGGCATCAGCCGAAGAGCGCATCTCGACCGGCTCGACATGCACCAGATCCTGCAGGCGATGATCCCCCACGATCTCGCCCGCAAGATGGACAAGCTGGCGCCCGTGCGGATCGAGGTGCCGTCGGGAGCGGATGTCCGCATCGACTATGAGACCGAGGGCGATCCGGTATTGCGCGTCCGCCTGCAGGAAATGTTCGGCCTCGCCCGCACCCCCGCTATCGCCGAAGGCCGCAGTCCGCTCCGCATCGAGCTCCTGTCACCCGCCGGACGCCCACTCGCCGTCACGCAATCACTCGAAACCTTCTGGACCAACGGCTACCCCTCAGTGCGCTCCGACATGCGCGGCCGCTACCCCAAACACGCATGGCCCGAGGATCCGCTCAACGCCGCGCCGGTGAAGCCGCGGCGGTTGCGGTAAAGTGCCCACATCCGCCCTTCGGGCACCTTCTCCCATTCTACGAACGGGAGAAGGCACTCACGGCTCCAGCGCCTTCGCCCGTGGCGAAGCCATGGGAGAAGGTGCCCGAAGGGCGGATGAGGGCCTCTTGCCACAACGCTTGACCTCTCCCGGTCCCCCTGCCAAACACCGCGCCAACATGATTGACACCGCTCATATCCGCAATTTCTCCATTATCGCCCACATCGACCACGGCAAGTCGACGCTGGCCGACCGGCTGATCCAGCTCTGTGGCGCCGTCGCTGACCGCGACATGGTGAGCCAGATCCTCGACTCGATGGACCTCGAGCGCGAGCGCGGCATCACCATCAAGGCCAATACCGTGCGCCTCGACTACACGGCGAACAACGGCGAAAAATACGTGCTGAACCTCATCGACACGCCGGGCCACGTGGACTTTGCCTATGAGGTGTCGCGCTCGCTTGCAGCTTGCGAGGGTTCGCTGCTGGTGGTCGATGCCTCACAGGGCGTTGAAGCCCAGACGCTGGCCAATGTCTATCAGGCGATCAACAACAACCACGAGATCGTGCCGGTTCTCAACAAAGTCGATTTGCCGGCCGCCGAGCCCGAGCGCATCCGCCAGCAGATCGAGGACGTCATCGGCATCGATGCCTCGGATGCGATCCCGATTTCCGCCAAGACCGGTGTCGGCGTTCCGGAAGTCCTCGAAGCCATCGTCAACCGCCTGCCGCCGCCGAAAGGTGACCGCACCGCTCCGTTGAAGGCGCTGTTGGTCGACAGCTGGTACGACACCTATCTCGGTGTCGTCGTTCTGGTGCGCATCATCGATGGCGTGATGAAAAAGGGCATGCGGGTCAAGCTGGTTTCGACCAATGCCATTTACACGCTCGAACGCGTCGGCGTGTCGCGGCCAAAGAAAGAACTGATCGACGAGCTAGGCCCGGGCGAGATCGGCTTCTTCACCGCCTCGATCAAGCAGGTGGCTGATACGCGTGTCGGCGACACCGTCGTCGATGACAAGGCGGTTGCTGTCACGCCGCTGGCTGGCTTCCGCCCGGCGCAATCGGTGGTCTTCGCCGGATTCTTCCCCGTCGATGCGGCGCGTTTCGAGGACCTGCGCGAGGCGATGGGCCGGTTGCGGCTCAACGATGCGAGCTTCTCCTATGACATGGAAACCTCGGCAGCCCTCGGCTTCGGCTTCCGCTGTGGCTTTCTTGGCCTGTTGCATCTCGAAATCGTCCGTGAACGGATCGAGCGCGAGCACAATGTCGATATTATCACCACGGCACCGTCCGTCATCTACAAGGTGAACCTGCGCGACGGCACGCAGATCGAACTTCATAATCCTGTCGATCTTCCCGACCAGACGCTGATTCTCAACATCGAGGAACCGTGGATCGAGGCGACGATCCTGGTGCCGGACGATTACCTCGGCTCGATCCTCAAGCTCTGCGAGGACCGCCGCGGCCGCCAAAAGCAGCTGACCTATGCCGGCTCGCGCGCCATGGTTGTTTACGAACTGCCGCTGAATGAGGTGGTGTTCGATTTCTATGATCGCCTCAAGTCCGTGTCGCGCGGCTATGCCTCTTTCGACTACAAGATGATCGGCTATGAAGAGGGCGATCTCGTCCGCCTGCAGATCCTCGTCAATGCCGAACCAGTCGATGCGCTGGCGATGGTGGTGCATAAGGCGCGCGCCGAACAGCGCGGCCGAGTGATGTGCGAGAAGCTGAAAGAACTCATCCCGCGCCACATGTTTCAGATCCCGATCCAGGCGGCGATCGGCGGTAAGATCGTGGCGCGCGAGACACTCTCTGCGATGCGGAAAGACGTGACCGCCAAGTGCTACGGCGGCGACATCTCCAGAAAGCGCAAGCTTCTCGACAAGCAGAAGGAAGGCAAGAAAAAGATGCGGCAGTTCGGCAAAGTCGAAATCCCGCAGGAAGCCTTCATCTCGGCACTGAAGATGGACGAGAATTAACTGGTACGGACCGCCTCAGCCACCAGCCGGAGAGTTTCCAGCAGGCAAGAGCAATCAGCGCTCCGGCATAACCGTCGACCGCATAGTGCCAGCCCAGCACAATCGAGCCGATGAAGATGCCAATGGCGAAGATCACGGTGAACCATATCAGCCAACGCTGGCCCGAACGCAGCGCGCAGAGGATGAACAGAATGGTCGTTGCCACATGCATCGACGGCATGGCCGAGACGCCTTCGACGTCGCCGTGACCGGCGAGGTGGCTCTGCCACAGGGTGGCCTGCGTCGGCACCGCCCAGATCGGATAGATGGCGTTGGCCTGATTCAGATAGGCCATCAGGCCGGCGTAAGGATCGCTGCCATTGACGACGAAGCCATAGAAACACGGGCCGGCAGACGAGAGCAGGGTGCCGAAAATGCAGGTGCCCACCAGCCAGGTCATCAAGTAGGACACAAGATATTGCTGGCGGAGCGGCGTGTCGTCGCGGCGGAAGCCTTGCCAGAAGAAGAAGGCGGTGAGGACGAGGAACCAGAGATTATAGGTGACGTTCACCAGGAAGGTGACGAGCGGATAATTGAACAGCGGCGCCAGGATCTCATTGGGCAGCACACCGAAGTGCATCATTCGGTCGATCTCCATGAAGGCTTCGTCCCAGGCAAAGGGAATGGCGATGGGGATGTTCTTCTTGATCGTCAGGAAGCCGACGAAGAACACGCCATTGGCCACAAAGGCGTGCAGCGTGTTGGCGATCCGGCCCGGCGCCAGGATGTCGTCGAGGAGTTTTGCGCGCAACGCCCTGGCCGGACTTCCCTGATAGCCCGTCCACCACAACCGGACGAACTCTCCGGCCAGCCACAGGCCGATGAACAGAAACAGGAAGACGAAGGTTGTGCCACTGACGATTTCCACCAGCCCCAGCGACAGTGGCACGCCAAGCCAGATGCTCTGGATCAACGCGATGGCATAGGTCAACAGCACGAGGCCGTAGAGCGTTGCATGTCTGCGGAAGCCCGCCACAATCGCCAGCAAGGTGTGGCGCAGGCGAATGCTCGCACCGGCCGCGATGCGCTGCGTCAGACTGTCATAGGTGCTGGTCATCACATCCCCGGTCACACGTGGCGCCAAGTCTGCGGCATTTGGGTTAAAGCCGGGTATCGGGTGACCAGCACGCAGAACTGGACCATAAATTGGAATGATTCTAAGGTTAGCCACCGTCCATGAACAGGCCCAGACGACATTGAAAAGCTTTTCCGCCCTCACCGAACAGGAAATCCTGGCTCTCGCCATCTCGAGCGAGGATGATGACGCCCGCTCCTACACCGGTTTTGCCCATTCTCTGATGGACACCTATCCGGCCTCCGCAAAGGTCTTCATGGAAATGGCGGAGGAGGAGCATCAACACCGGCGCTGGCTGACCGATCTTTACCAGAAGAAGTTCGGCGACTTCATCCCGCTTATCAGGCGCAGCGATATCAATGGCTTCGTCAAGCACAAGCCGGCCTGGACCATCGGCAAGATGAATATCGAGGAGATGCGGCAACGGGCCGAGGTGATCGAGCTTGAGAATTACCGCTTCTACAAGCAGGCGGCGGAGCGCAGCCAGGATCCGCTGGTGAAGAAGCTGCTCAACAATCTGGCGGAGGCCGAAAAGGGCCACGAATCACTCGCCGTCAAGCTGGGTTTCCAGCACCTGACGGCAGATGCCAAGATCGAAGAGGGCGAGGCCAAGCGCCGGCTTTTCCTGCTACAGGTCATCCAGCCCGGCCTCGTCGGCCTGATGGATGGCTCGGTCTCGACGCTGGCACCATTGTTCGCGGCGGCCTTTGCCACCGGCAGCACATGGGAAACTTTCCTCGTCGGCACGGCGGCATCGGTGGGTGCTGGTATTTCAATGGGGCTGGCCGAGGGCCTGTCGGATGACGGCAAACTCACGGGGCGTGGGCATCCGCTGATTCGCGGCCTTGCGGCAGGAATCATGACGGCGGTCGGCGGGCTTGGCCACGCGCTGCCCTATCTCATTCCGGATTTTCAGACGGCGACCATCATCGCCGTCATCGTCGTGTTTTTCGAACTCTGGGCGATTTCATGGATCCGCTACAAATATATGGACACGCCGTTCCTGAAGGCGGCTTTCCAGATTGCCGTAGGCGGTTTCCTGGTGTTCCTCACCGGCATCCTCATCGGCTCGGCCTGACCGGCATCATGACAGGCGGATTAACACCGCACCAAGCACAATAAAGGCCGCACCGGCAAGCCGTGGCAAGGAGACCGTTTCCTTCAGCACCCGCATGGACAAGAGCATGACAACCAGAATGCTGGTTTCACGCAGCGCCGCCACGGCGGCAATCGGTGCATTGGACATGGCCCAGATGGCAATCCAATACGCTCCGGCAGAGAGCAACGCGCCCACGAAACCGGACTTCCAGTAAGGCGCAACCTCGCGCACGATCCCGAAGCCCCGCATGTAAAATGCGGCAATCGCCAGGAAGATTGCATCGAACACAAAGACCATGGCGGCATAGGATGACGGCGTTCCCGATACCCGGCCTCCCAGGCCATCCACGACCGTATAGGCCGCGATGAAGACTGAGGTGCCGAGTGCAAAGAACAGGGTGTAGCCATCAAGCCGCACGCCACGGCGGCCAACCACGCTGACGAACCATATGCCGGCGACCAGAATGGCAATGCCGATGGCGCCCGTCAGGCTCAATTCTTCATGGGCCACAGCCCAGGTGACCAACAGCGTCAGCAGCGGTGCCGCGCCGCGGGCAATCGGGTAAACTTGGCTCAAGTCGCCAGTACGATAGCTGCGGGCAAGGAAAAGGTTGTAACCGAGGTGCAAGACACCCGATGCGAACGCATATGGAATGCTCGCAAATGCTGGTGACGGGAACACCACCAGCATCACCAGGCCCATGAAACCCATCAATGTCTGGATAAGGCAAAGCGAAAGAAAGCGGTCAAGCTTCAGCTTGACGAGGACGTTCCACCCGGCATGCATGACGGCCGCCGCGAGCACGGCCAGAAAAACGGTCAGTTCCAAGGATCAAGGCTCCCGCTTGATGCGGGATAGCCTATCGTGAACAGGGGTGCCATCTCTAAACTAAGGTCGTTGACAGGCTGGTGACCAGCCTTGCCGTGTGGCGTGAATGCCTTAAGAACAACCGGTGCAAGCCAAGGCGGATGATTGGCGCGGCCGCAGCGCAATCTGTTCGCTCATGGTGAACGTGGTGGCGCCCAGTATGTTCTGGCCAAGGAACGTGGCGATATAGGGCGTGTACTGGGTACACAGCACGGCGACGATCAGGTCATTGCCATCGGTCATCAGATTGCTCATGCCCGAGGTCGAGGGCGCGGAACAGTTGCTGCCATTCGCCGATTTCCGGCTCCATTGATTGGAAATCACGCCGGACGCGCTGTGAAACTGATAAACCTCAACCCTGATGTTGGTCATCGGCGTGGGGCTCATGGCCAGCGCGGCGGCATTGAAGTAGTCATCGATGTTGGTTGCTGTAACCGTGGCATCGTTCTGGGTCACGAGGTCAGCCACAACGCTTGCCGCATATGTCACTTTGCGATTGAGCGAGATCATTGCCGTCAAGTCCACAAGCCCGAAGTACATGAACAGCAGAAACGGCATGATAAAGGCAATTTCCAATGCGGCGACACCGGATTGGTCCTTAAGCAGACGGGAAAGCGGCTTGTTGATGTTCGTGTTCATGTTCATGTGCCAAAGGGTTCGTTGCGGAAGATCGCGAGGCCGTAAATACGGCGCACTTCGCCATCGCGGAAGTTTCCAAGGAAACTCATGAAGGGGAAGGCGAAGTCCCAGTCATATGTGGCGACCACTGTCGCTGCCCGGAGCGGGCCGCCGGGCGTATAGACAGTCGCGTATGCGGAACCATCAGCACCCTGGCCCACCGACAAGGGATTGATGATCAGCGCGCCAAAGTTACTGGCATTGTTGACGTAGACACTTACCTTTCCTGCGCAGTCGATGATGATGCCCACTTCCTCGCAGATCTTGGCTTTGAAGTCGGTATCCGACATGGTGACGCTGCCGTCGGATGCCGACACCTGGCCAGTGCGCACCATGCGGGCCGCTTCCTGCACCGAATTCTGGATGACGTATTCGGTGAAGAGCATCAATCCGGTTTCGCAGATGCAACCCAGGACGTAGAAAAACGGGCCAGCCACGAGTGCGAATTCAACTGCCGTCGCACCGGACTCCGAGCGCCGGAACCGCGACAGTCTCCGGGCAATCCACGATTGGCGCGATGCGGACATTCAAGTCTCCGAGGTTGCGAGCAGTGAACCCGGATGTGGGCCGAGCTCCATTCAGTCCAATCGTAACAATTCTGGATTTCGGATTGATGAAAGATGTGAATAAAATTTTAGCGGCTGCGGGAACACGAAGAACCGCGCATGGAAAAGGCCCCGGATGACCGGGGCCTGAACTCTCGCCATGCCTGGAAAATCACTGCGCCGGCGCGGCTTGCCCGTTGCCGTCGCCGCCGCTCTCACCCTGCTTTTGCCCCTGCGCCAGACCAAGCTTGTTCTTCTGCTGTTCGTTGATCAGCTTGTAATAGTCAAGGCTGTCGCCGATGTGGAAGACCGATTCGCAGTCGGTCTTGCAGGTGTATGTTTCCTTGAGGATGCTTTCGCCGACTCCAGCTTTAAACACCACGACGTTATATGGATCTTCAGTCACAACATTGATGTCGTAGTCGCCGATCTGGCCGCCGCTCTCGTCAAGTACGATGATATTGGTTTTGCCGAACACCCGTCCGTGAACGAACAGCATGTTGCCTTGCAAGGTTACATCGGCAATCGTCGGATTCCCGACGACCACGGTGCCCGGTGTCCGGTCCATTGACACAACTTGCGAGTGGTCAGCCGCAACAGTTATTTCTTCAGCAGAGGCTGGCGTCAGGACCAGTGATGTGGCCAAGCTCGACATCGCGGCCAGAACGAACATCCTGCTGATGGCGGTCATGTGAATAAATCCCCGGTTGGCGGCGGCCACTGGGCCGGCGTCTTGCTGAATATCAAAACAATTTGACGCATGAATGGTGAATGTTCCCTTAAAGCCGAACGTTTCCGGGAAGAAAGGAGCTGCAGGCCGATGCTGCTATGTATCCTGCCAGTGAAACGTCTGCTGCATCTTGCCGTCTGGCAGACTATAGGCCGCCACAAGCGGCTGTCATGCAAACGTTATATTGCTTGAAAACGCTGACCGGCCAGCGGGCTTCTTCGCTATGCTACCGAATTCTTGTTCGTCCGCTCAAGACTAATCAAGTAAAAAACCCGATATCAATTCAATATTCACCGGTTTATACTTGAAATCGTACAATTTTATTGTCCTGGGAAGCAATTCATAAACCAAGAAGCCCATGCAGCGCGTCAAACAAGACCTTTAGGGGTTGGATTTACTTGCCATTAAATTGTCCCTCCTAATCTCGGGTCATGGTTCACGGAAGACAGCGCACAGAGCGCCGTTGAGTATGAACCAGGTGCTGTAATCTATTGGAGTATAAAATGAACAAGTTCCTGCGTTTCGTGAAAGATGAATCGGGCGCGACCGCCATTGAGTACGGCCTCATCGCCGCTGCCATGGGCCTCGCTCTCGTCACCGCAATGCCGATCCTGGCGACTGCCGTCACCAGCAAGTTCTCGAGCCTCGCCACCCATATCTCTACCGGTGAATAATCATCCTGGCCGCCGCACTGCGGTAGCCGCAAAGGATTGACAAACTAAAACCATCGGCGCGGCGGCCGATGGTTTTTTTATGCCATGTGAACACATACGGTTAACCCTGCCTTAAACAGCGGCGTGGGAGTGTCCATCACGTTCACCTGCAAATCAGGCTCCCCCATGACCGCCTTCCTGTCAGTTACCGTATTCCCGCTTCTGATGATCGTCGCCGGAACGGGCGATGCGCTTTCGATGCGCATTCCCAATTGGCTGACACTGCTGATCGCCGTGCTGTTTCTGCCGATGGCGGTGCTG
>JANLTS010000688.1:0-4431 GCA_031363045.1 Hyphomicrobiales bacterium | reverse complement strand
CCTCATCACTCAGTTAGCCGCAATGTGGACTATAGCAACCGGTTTAGGCTCGGCAAGATCAATCCCTTCCTCGCAATTGCGTCGCCTGAAAGCCTCCAAATAGACATCCACCGTATGATCGGCGTAGTTCGATTGAGACTGCGCCAACAGCGCGCCACCGGCAAACCGAGCCCTACAGCAACAGAGTCCTCGGACCGCTTCGGCCACATCTTTGATAAGCGAGGTCGGTGCAAGGCATTCAACTCGGAACGCTCACAGCGACGTCCAACCATCGCCGAGCTAACCGGTTTGCGGTACCTAAGATTAAGGGGTTTTTCGCAAGCTGTCGTTAAGGAGCAGAAGGTTATCAAACCCTTATGAAACTGGTTCACTATTATGGAGAATCGCCATGATCAACCCGCTGATGAGCCTTTTGCGTGCCTCGATGCAGTTTGGCGATAGCCTGAACAACGTGGGTTTCCGGGAAACAGTTCAGGTCCACATGAGCCGGGAGGATGGTCTTCGCCTTCTCAAGCTTGTGACGCATTGCAACTCCACAATGATTGAGCAACATGCACAAGGAAAGTTCACGACCGAGAATGGCTCCAACTGCCTCAAACTCGCCGGTCTGTCGTTTTCCTGGCCGGTTGGTGAGGTCGGCCTTGAGGCGAGCTCGTCATCGGAAGGACTCCACGCCAGAGACATAACACCCTACGCAAAACAACTGAACTAGGCGCGGGCACCGGCCAAAGAAATGACTTTGCTGTTAGTAATTGGCTCGCAAAATGTTGCCCATGCATCCATGAGCTTACGACGCTTTTCAAACTGGTCGCCGCGCCTGTAGGCCGCTTCCGCCTTGTCGCTGATGCGATGCGCCAGCGCGTGCTCGCACGTCTCATGGGGGAATGAGGTCTGCTCCGAAGCCCAATCCCGGAATGTGGAGCGAAACCCGTGTACGGTAATATCCTCGCGCTTCATCCGGCGTAGCTGCATAGTCATGGCCATTGATGACAGAGGCCTGCCCTTGGCGTTGCCGGGAAACACATGCGAGCTATGCTCAAGATGCGGCAGGCTCTTGAGAATATCTATCGCCCGTGCCGTCAATGGAATGCGGTGAGCATGGCCTGCCTTCATACGGCTAGCCGGGACCGTCCAGATAGCCTTGTCGAGGTCGAATTCGCTCCATTCCGCATTGAGCACTTCGGCGGAACGGGTGGCGGTCAGGATGGCAAGTTCCAAGGCCAGCGCCGCCATTGATTGCCGCGCCCTCAGATCGGCCATGAAAGCCGGAAGTGCGTCATAAGCCAGCGCTGCATGATGGCCTCTGGTGAGCCTCTGGCGAGCCGGGAGAAGGGTTTTCAGATGGCCGCGCCATGCAGCGGGGTTTTCGCCAGTGCGGAAGCCCCTCGCCTTGGCAGCGTCCAGAATGTTCTCAATGCGTCCGCGCAACTTGGAAGCCGTCTCAGGCACCTTGCTCCAGACCGGTTGCAGGACGGACAAGACCGCTTCAGTATCGATTTCATTCACAAGCTTGTTGCGGATGACCTTGCAGTAGGCATCGCTCAGGGTGAGTTCCCACTGGGCGATGTGTTTTGCGTTCTTGAACTTGGGCTTGTGGATTCTAAAATACTCGTCGGCAAATGTCCCAAAGGTGGGAATGGTGCGCTCCGCCTTGGCGCGCGCTTCCGACCCCATCACGCTCATAGGGTCTGTTCCGGCATTCAGCAGCTTGCGGGCGTCCAGAGCCTTCTCGCGCGCTTCGGCCAATGACACTTGCCCATGAGCGGCGCCGCCAAGCCCCATTTCCCGACGGATCAGCTTGCCGTCGGTTGATTTGCCCATGCGATAGAAGAAGGTCCAGCGCTTACCGCCATTGTTGGAGATGAACAAATAGAGGTTGCCGCCATCCGAGTATCGTCCCGACTTGGTGAGCGTTTCGACTTTCCGAGCACTGAGTTTACCGGCCATCGCGGCACCTTCTGTCCAACCACTGTCCTACCAATTGTCCTACCAAATTCGCCGGATTGAGGCAAACACGAATGAACAAGCGAGAACGTCACCGCACAGAAAGCCCTAACAACAACGGCCAATTCCGAACACTGGCGAAGGCCAGAAAACTCTGATAAACGATAGTTCGGCGTTCTTCCGGGACGCCATCATTCAGATAGGTATTTGATTGTAAAGAGATATTACAGTTTACGGCTGTACTGTCATGCCCACACCCATTCCGCTGTCAGGTTCTTATATCCCCGCAACGTCGAGCGTAATCTATTCGGCGCCCGCCATATTCTTCGACGTTCATCGTCTTGCAATCAATCTGTATCAACCGTCACTGATCGATCCGAAGAACTCTAAAGACTGGAGTAAGGCTGCAGAAAAGCTTGCTCGCTAGTCTGTCCGGATGAACAGGCATGGCCGTCAAACATTCATCCTCACGCGAATGGCCGTTGCAGCGGTTGGACTGTGGTTCACGGCGGCAGCCGCCAATGCTCTGGAAGTCTCCGGACTTCCAAGGATTCTCGATGGCGACACGATTGAAGTTGCCAAACTGCGAATTCGTCTGCACGGCATAGATGCTGCCGAAAGCCGTCAGCGTTGTGTTGACGCCAAGCAACTTGTCAAGCCAGACAAGTTTGCCAAAAGGCGCTTGCTCGCACTTACCAGTGGTGGCGTGAAATGCAGCGGCACGGATTTCGACAAGTATGGCAGATTGATTGCCGTCTGCCTGTCGAACTCCGGCGATGACATCGGGCGTGTGCTCGTCCGCGAAGGCATGGCCTGGGCATTCGAGCGATACAGCTACGACTATGTCGAGGACCAGGGGTTTGCCCGCAATGCCAATCTTGGGGTTTGGGCCATGGCCTGCGACACACCATGGGATTTCAGGGCGAAGCGCTGGTCGGCCAATTCGCAGAAAGCACCCGAGGGATGTGCAATCAAGGGGAACATTACAAAGAACGGGAAGATTTTCCATTTACCGTGGAACCGGGACTACGTCCGCGTGAGGATCGAACTCCAAGCGGGCGAGAGATGGTTCTGCAACGCGCAAGACGCAATGACCGCCGGATGGCGGCCTGCAATGCGGTGATGCAGAGAATGCCGAAGCCATCTCGCCGGGTAGCCGCAGGCGCAGCCTTCTTCATCCTGACACTCGGGTGCATGGATGCATTGGCCGCGAACACACCATGCAGCGGCAAGAAGGGCGGCATCAGTCACTGTGAAGGTCACGCATTCATCTGCAATGACGGTTCGGTAAGTCAGTCGAAAAAGAACTGCAGCACCTACTTCTCGGGTGGGTCCAGGCAGACGAGCCAGTCTCAATCCTTCATCAGCGGCGGAATAGGGAAAGTTGAGGTCGAGGCATCCTTGGTCCCCGGCAAAAGGCAGTCGTCGCAAAACTCCGGAAAATCAACTAGCAAGCCTGTGTCCGGACGCAATTCCGGGGAGATGGTTTGCACAAATTTTCAGCGGACCTATCTCGTTCGTTACGATGCGGATGGCGGACGCTTCGTGGCATCGGTTGACGAAGCCGACACAGAGTATGCCGTCGAGAGCGTGCAATTTTCTCCGGGGGGTCCGGCATTCAAGGGGCTGACCTTGCCAGGCGGACCGATGTTTGAAGCCTACACGGCGGGCAAGAAGCGGATCAAGTTTTTCGACAACAAGCAACACATTCAGACAGACTTTTGCCGGTGACGTTCGCGGTTCCGGCAGAGGAGCAAACATTGACATGCTTCGATTTGCTGACTACTCCCAGCGGTTCAATCATCAACCAAGGTCAAACCCATGCTTCCCGTTGGCGTCGCAATCGATCCGAACTCCGGTGCCGTGTCGCCGTCGACTGGCCGTTATGAGAAGCGCTTGAGCGAGCTGCGCGGCCTCTATCAGGACAAGCAGGCGCTGGAAGGTATTCTGGCGGCGCGTGGCGATGTCATCGCCTATGAGGTGATCGAGTTCCGGCAGCCCGGCTCCGATCTCTTTTTTGGCACAACGACGATGCACCCGGGCCAGGTCGGCGATGAGTTCTTCATGACTCGCGGCCACTTCCATCAGCGCCGCGACTGCGGCGAGGTCTATTACACGCAGTCCGGCGAAGGCCTGCTGCTGCTCGAGTCGCGTGAGGGTGAGACCAGGACTGTCGAAATGAAGCCCGGTGTCTGCGCTTTCATCCCGCCGGACTGGGCCCACCGCAGCATCAACACCGGCGATCAACCTTTGATTTTCGTCTGGGTCTGCAATCCAGATGCCGGGCATGACTATGCAGAAATCCTGGCCCGCGGCATGCGTCAGCTTGTGGTGAAGCGTGGCGATGGCGTGGCGCTGGTTCCCAACCCCAACTTCGCTGCGTGAAGCTTACACCGGGTTCTCAGGTCCGGTCCGCAACAGATGAGCGATGTCTTCGGATGAAGGCAGGCTATCCATCGCGCCATTTCGCGTCGCAGCCAATGCACC
>JANLTS010000634.1:0-5096 GCA_031363045.1 Hyphomicrobiales bacterium | reverse complement strand
TCATCGTCGGACCAGCGCCGCCGCCGGCCCATATCAACAACCTCAAGACGGCTCACCAAGTGACTGTCCTTATAGATAGCAATAAGGACAGTCAGCTACAGCCAGCAAAATTCCGCAAGGCGGCCCTCACCGGATGCGTACATGGTTACTGCGAATTACCCGCATGCTATGACCTCGCTCTCAACCGCAATGCCATGAGAAATGGTGTGCCGCACACCTATGCTTCTCAATGAGCTGGCAATGGTCAACGCTGGGTGTGCCCGACATGTAAATGTGCATGATAGCGCCTTGCACGTGGATAATCTCTGCTACGCAAGGTAAACGCTAGCCAGTTAACGCATCGTTTCCTGCATTCATCCAATCCAGTTTACTGCCTGGCTCCTTGCATTGAAAATGGTGGAGCATCCGGTTCTGTTGTTCCAGGTTATGCTCGAACCTTATTGACGACATGGACAACACCAAATGATCGCCATCATACCACGTGAAGATCTCTACGACCTTATCTGGTCAACAGCCATTAAAACTCTTCGGCGCAGTTCGGCATTTCTGACGTGGGCCTCCGCAAAGCCGTGTTCGCGCCGATATTCCGATACCCGAGCGGCATGTGGGTACAAGCCTCGCAATGATTGAGCGCCACTATTGCCATTACCCACCCGGGTTCGTTGCTGACCGGCTGACCTTAGGCAAAGCAGTTGGCGAATGCACAAACGAGGATATAGGTTCAGACGACTGACAGCACAAAACAAAACGGAACTCTCACACTTGGCCTTCCAAACTGGAGCGGCAGGAGAGGACATGGAAAACACCCGTACACGTTCCAGAATTATGGCGTCCGTTCCGACCGCCAACACGGCTCCTGAGCGATTACTTCGGAAGGAACTGCACAAGCGCGGATTTCGATTTCGAATATGCCCACGTGACTTACCCGGTCGACCCGACATCGTGATGCGGAGGCATAACGCGGTCATATTTGTACACGGCTGCTTTTGGCATCGACACCTTGAATGTTCTCTCACCACCACCCCCAAGAGCAACACAGAGTTTTGGGACCAAAAGTTTCGGGCCAATGTCACACGAGACGCACGAAAGAAAGCTGAACTAATTGAGGGTGGATGGCGCGTGGCGGTCATCTGGACCTGCGCCTTGAAACCGGCCCTCCTTCAGCGCTCCGTCCGCAGAGTTGAGGTTTGGCTCAAATCAACATCCCCAGAACTTGAGATATGATCAATCAAGAATTGCATGGTACTCTAACATATTGTTATTGTACTCATATTTTTTTTTACCTTCAAATATTATCGATTTTCCGAGATTTTTTTTGCAGTTTCACGCACAACCTGTTGCACACATTCTCTAATAGTTATACACATCTTCCACATATGAGAAGCGGAGAGGTCTCGTTGTGGCACCTAAATCAGAAGGCTGCCCGCGTTTTCACAGGAAGCAAAGAACAAAACCTTCTGTGAAAGAGTGAAGAGTTTTCTGGATTCCGACAATGCCAGGGCTCTCATCGTCCGAGACTTCAAGACATGCGGCCTGGGCGGAGCATGGGACGAGTATGATCGCTCAGATCATTTCGGTCGGTTGGTCTGCGCTTTGAATCTTGATGACAAGGCCGATGGAGACGAGAACTCGGGCGGCTCGTTTGGTCTTGGCAAGACCGCTTAGCCGTTGCGTTGGGCCGCAGGCGTCCGTCGATAGAAGTTATCGCTTCACTTCAGCGGGTTGAGGAAGGGCTGGCCTGCCGGGCTGACATAGAACACCACGACCTTGGTCATTTCGGACGTGCTTCGGTTGAAGCCCGTCATTGCGGTGTTCGGCGGCTCCACGAAGGCTTCACCGGCCTTCACCACGATGGGGGCCTGGTCCTTCAGTTCGAGCGTGAATGCGCCTTCAAGCACATAGACCGTAACCGGATAGCCGTGCGTATGTGGTGGCGTCTTGTCTCCGGGCTTGAACGACGCGGTGAAGACGCGGACTTCGCCTGTGGTGTTGGTGGGAAGCCCTTCGACGAGCTGTTGCATCACCAGATGGGGCTTTACCGGGCCATTGCCATCGGCGGATGCCGGGGCCGCAATCACCGCAGCGAACAACAGGGACGTCAAGAAACTCATGGGTCGCATGTTCTGTACTCCTTTTTGAACCAACTATCATCGGGGTGCAGTCGAACCGTACGCTTCATTTACCGGCAGCGGCAGCCGCAATTTTGCACAAAGGGGCCGCAATCGTGCATAGTGCTCCGATGTTCGATTGGGATGATCTGAAGTACTTCCTCGCCGTGGCCCGCCGTGGCAGCACGACTGCTGCTGGCAAAGCGCTTGGTATTAGCCAATCCACGGTGCATCGTCGGCTCAGCGAGCTTGAACGCCGTCTCGGCCGCAAGTTGATGATGCGCGAAACGGCCGGTTACCACCTAACTGATTATGCCAAAGAATTGCTGCCGTATGCGGAGCGTGTGGAGGCGTCGGTCATCGAGCTTCAGCGCCATGTGAAAGACGAGATGCGCGATCTGACCGGCGTGATCCGTGTGACTTGTCCGGAGCCAGTAGTCCGTATACTGACCAAATCCGCACTCCTGGAACGGTTCTATGCGCGTTATCCGGGCTTGCATGTCGAGTTTGTCGCCAGTGACCGCTATGTCGATCTCGCTAAAGGAGAGGCTGATGTCGCCATCCGCTCTGGCGATACGGACGACGAACTTGTGGGACGCAAAGTCGCTGAATCGCTTTGGGCGGTCTATGCGAGCAAATCGTTTGTCGAGCAATTCGGTAAACCGTCGAGCATTGAGGAACTCGCCAAATTTCCACTTGTCGCTCTTGCGGAATCGCTCAGTGCGCACCGCTCGCTGATTTGGCTGAAGCAAATCGCGCCCGAGGCCAATATCGCCGTGCGCAATGCCAGCATCCTCGGCTTGGCGGCCGCGATCAAGTCCGGCGTCGGAATTGGGGCCCTGCCAAAAGCGGTTGGCGGCGCGGAGCCGGAACTGCTAGATGTGCTCGGCCCCATCCGCGATCTGACGCGCGACTGGCGGCTGCTGGTCCATCCCGATCTCCGCCACACACCGCGAGTAGCAGCGTTCTTCGATTTTGTCATCGAGGAGCGGGAGCTACTCGGGAAGTTATTGTCGGGTTAACTGGAAGGATTGGCCTGTCAACTTTTTCGGCTGTTGTCCGTGGAATTGCTTTTTTTGACTCCGAAGTGACGGGTGTTGTGACGCTGCCGGAGGGCACGGAAATGGTGATGCCTGGCGACAACATCTCGTTTGATGTCGAGCTGATCGAATGCGTCCGGCGAACCCCTCCTAACGCGCTGTGACGATTCCAGTTACGCTGCTTTGGCAGCGTAACTCCAAGGCAGCAGCTCGTCGATCCTGGTAATCTTGTGGTCAGCGATGCGGCCAAGGATGTCGGTGAGCCAGGCTTGTGGATCAACGCCGTTGAGTTTGGCGGTTTCGATCAATGTATAGGCGATGGCCATGGATTTGCCGCCGCCTTCCGATCCAGCGAATGTCCAATTCTTCCTGCCGATTGCCACTGGTTTCATGGCGCGCTCGACAGAGTTGTTGTCGAGTTCGAGGACACCGTTTTCCAAATATGGCCGGGCTTTTGGCAGGCGGCCAAGGGCATAGCGGATCGCCTGTGCCAGCGGGGATTTGCCGGATATCCTTGGCAACTGGAGACGCAGCCATGCCTCCAAATCGTCGAAGATCGGCTTGGCGTGTTCCTGGCGCAGGACGACGCGTTCCTCCGGCAATTTGCCACGCGCCAGTTTTTCCACGGCATAGAGCCTGGCAATGCGTTTGATTGCCTCCTCGGCAATGACCGAGCCTTGAGATTGTTGCACATCGACGAACTTGCGGCGGATATGCGCGAGGCAGGCCATCTCGGAGGCTTTGCTCTCACCAAACAATCCGTTGAAGCCGGAATACCCGTCGGCATGGACCCAGCCTGTGTAGCCGCAGAGATGGCCGATCGGGTGGCCGCCTTTGCGGTCGATGGTGAACTGATACCAGGCACAAGGCGGAGCCTGCCCGTTCCACGGCCGCTCGTCCCGGACATAGGCCCAGGCCTGGGCGGTCCTGGTGCGTTTGTCTCCCGGACTCAGCATCTTGACGGGCGTATCGTCGGCAAACAGCGCCGGACCTCGCCGCACGTGGCGTCCGATTGCATCGGCCAGCGGCTCCAGCAGTGCCGTCGCATTGCCCACCCAATCCGCCAGGGTCGAGCGCTCCAGATCAATACCCTCCCGCCCATAAATCTGGCTCTGCCGGTACAATGGCAGGTGATCGCAATATTTACTCACTAGGACATGGGCCAGCAGCCCTGGGCCAGGGCGACCCCGCTCAATTGGTCTTGAAGGTAAGGGGGCTTGCTGGATTGTTTCGCAACAGGTGCAGGCCAAACGCGGGCGGACAATGCGATTGACGATGAAGCGGCCGGGGACATATTCGAGTTCTTCCGTGACATCCTCACCCAGATGCTTCAACCGGCCGCCACAGGCGCGGCAGGCATCACCGGGTGACAGTATCGTCTCGTTGCGTGGCAGATGGCTGGGCAAGGGCTGGCGCTTTGGATGCCTCTTCGCCTTGTCTGGCTCGGGTGCTTCGGCGCTCGTGTCATCGGGCGCTGTTTCCGCTGCCCGGGCAATCTCTTCTTCTTCGAGCGTCAGTTCGAGCTGATCGAGGGCTTCCGATGTGGAGCCAAACCGATGGCGGCGCAGTCCGGCGAGTTGATGTTTGAGCTTCTCGATGAGGAAGTCGCGGCCACGTAATTGCGCCTTGAAGCCGGCAATCTCCAGATCGCGTGCTGCAATCTCTGCTTGCCTTTCAGCAAGCAACGCCTGGAGGGCAGACACATCAATCTGTGGATTTGCGGGTGTCGGCGTCATCACCGATTATCTAGCAAATAATCCGATTCATGGGAATCCCAGATACCTGCAATAAGCCCATTCTTGTTGCGTTATTTGCTCTATCCGGTGGTCAGCGGCTGCCATGTTCTTTGCGGCGTCCGCCAATCTATTCCCTCCAGCAACATCGCCAGTTGCGCCGACGACATCGACACCTTGCCGGCTTTCACTGCTGGCCACACGAAGCGTCCGCG
>JANLTS010000610.1:0-2927 GCA_031363045.1 Hyphomicrobiales bacterium | reverse complement strand
GCCAGCAAAACCGGACGCCCAATGAGGTCGTGGACATAGACCTCGTTCTCTTCGGGCGGGGGAAGACGCTGGCGTGGCACATACAGTTCTGTGCCCCTCAGTGCTTCCGAGGTGTTGCGGTCGCTCACACCCTTCAGCACGGCGATGAAGCCGTCCTTCTGGGGACGCAACTTGACCAGGTCGATCATCACCCCCTTGGCCGTTTCGAGCGGCGAATAAGAGGCGATGGCGGCAGGAACAGCGGTGAAACTCCTGAGCTTCACCTCGCCCCGGATGCCATGGGCACCGGTGATGCGGCCAACAAGGACCATATCTCGCGGCGCCATGGGACGTCAGGCCATCAAACCGCGGCGGCGGCCTTGGCGGCCTTGTCAGCCTCGGCCTTTTCGCGCTCGAGGCGCTTCTTGCCGGGCAGGGCCTTGTTCGGGTTGTTGCGGGCTTCGCGCTTGGCAAGGCCTGCCTTGTCGAGGAAGCGCAGCACACGGTCGGTGGCTTGCGCGCCCTTCTTCAGCCAGGCTGCGGCCTTTTCAGCGTCGAGCTTGACGCGATCGGCCGAATCCTTCGGCAGCATCGGGTTGAAAGCCCCGATGACATCGATGAACTTGCCGTCGCGCGGCGCTGCCGCATCGGCGATGATGATGTGATAGTAAGGGCGCTTCTTGGTGCCCGCGCGTGCAAGACGCATCTTAACGGCCATGTCTTTTCTCCTTGATGATCCGTGTTCTGATTAATTTCATTTCTTCTTGCCGAAACCCGGCATTCCCCTGAAGGGCGCGCCGCCGCCCAAACCCGGCAATCCGCCGAGGCCCGGAAGCTTGGCGCCGCCGCCGAGACCGGGCAGGCCCGGCATCTGCGGCAGCGATCCGCCCTTCATCATGTCTTTCAAATCGTCCGGCAATGCATCGGGATTGAGATTGGCCAATTCCGCCTGCATCTTTTCCAGTTCAGCGGCATCGGGCGCACCTTTGCCGCCGCCCATCATCTTGCCGAACATGCCCTTGCCCTGGCCCATCTGCTTCATCATGGCGGCCATCTGAATGTGCATCTTCAGCAGCCGGTTGATCTCCTCGACCTTGGTGCCGGAACCCACCGCCGCACGCTTCTTGCGCTTGGCATCCATGACCTTCGGGTTGCGGCGCTCATAGGGCGTCAGCGAGCCGATGATCGCCATCTGGCGCTTCAAGACCTTGTTGTCGAGGTCCATGCCGTCCATCTGCTTCTTGATCTTGCCCATGCCGGGCAGCATGTTCATCACACCACCCATGCCGCCCAACTTCTGCAATTGCTTCAACTGCTCGGCCAGATCGTCCAAATCGAAGGCGCCCTTGCGCATCCGGTCGGCGATTCTTTTGGCCTTGTCCTGATCGATTTCAAGCGCGGCGCGTTCGACAAGACTGACGACATCGCCCATCCCCAAAATGCGCCCGGCGATGCGCTCGGGGTGGAAGTCTTCGAGCCCGTCTAGCTTTTCGCCGGTGCCCAGCAGCTTGATGGGCTTTCCGGTCACGGCGCGCATCGAGAGGGCGGCACCGCCACGGCCATCGCCGTCGATGCGGGTCAGCACGATGCCGGTGATGCCGATCTTCTCGTCGAAGGCACGCGCCAGATTGACGGCGTCCTGGCCGGTCAGCGCATCGGCCACCAGCAGGGTTTCATTGGGCTTGGCAATATCGCGGACGGCGACGGCCTCAGCCAGCAATTCCTCGTCGATGTGAAGCCTGCCCGCCGTGTCGAGCATGACGACGTCATAGCCACCTTTACGGGCCTCCGACATGGCCCGCCGGGCGATCTGCACCGGCGTCTCGCCCTTGACGATGGCGAGTGTATCGACCTTCACTTGGGTCCCCAAGATCGCCAGCTGTTCTTGTGCGGCGGGCCTGCGGGTATCGAGCGAGGCCATCAGCACTTTGCGCTTCTCGCGGTCAGTGAGGCGCTTGGCGATCTTGGCGGTGGTTGTGGTCTTGCCGGAGCCCTGGAGGCCCACCATCAGGATGGCGACGGGCGGCGAAGCGCGGAGATTGAGGGATGAGCCTTCCGAACCGCCCAGCGTTTCAACGAGCGCGTCATGGACGATCTTGACGACCATCTGGCCGGGCTTCACCGACTTGACGATCTCGGCGCCAATTGCCTTGGCCTTCACCTTATCGGTAAAGGTGCGGACGACTTCGAGGGCCACGTCGGCCTCGAGCAGGGCACGCCGGACCTCGCGCAGCGCGTCTTCCACGTCGGATTCAGACAGCGCACCGCGGCCGGTGATCTTGTCCAATATGCCCGACAGGCGCTCGCTTAAACTCTCGAACATTCCGTTGTTCCTCTAGCCCAAACGCATTTCGCACCCGGGGGCGAAACTCGCTGCCGGATGTCGGCTGCTGCACTTCCCGGGAATGTCAGAACCCCATGTGTGCAGTGGCCGGAAGACGTTCAAGCGTCATGTGATGGCGGGGACATAGGGGAAACGGGGGCGGAAGTCAAATTTCGGATTCAGAGATTACTCAGTGCCAGTCTCATTGTGTTTAAGCCGCTCCGCCAGTACCCGGAGTGCCAGAACCTCGGCCCTTGCAATAGCTTCCGATTGCGTCGCTCCATAGACGATGACACCCGGCAACTCGGGAACTTCTGCCAGCCAACGGCCATCAGTTTCCCGTTCGGTTTCAAAGGTGAAGTTCATCATGTAGAGAAGATAGCACAACAGGAGGAGCGCAGCATGTCCAACCTCGAACGCAACAAGCGCAACGTCATGGCGTTCTACGATCTGATGTTCAATCAGTGCCAGCCGCGCCAGGCGATCGAACAATACGCGGGCGCCATCTACAAACAGCACAATCCCGGCGTGGCCGATGGCAAAGCCGGTTTCATCGCTTACTTCGAGCAGGCGGCGTTGGAGTATCCGGACAAGCACGTCGAATTCATCCGCGCCATTGCCGAGG
>JANLTS010000575.1:0-9178 GCA_031363045.1 Hyphomicrobiales bacterium | reverse complement strand
TGTCAGCCCTTGTCCCGCAGCAGGCGGCCTTTCTCGCGGTCCCAGGTGCGCTCTTTCAGAGTCTCGCGCTTGTCGAACAGCTTCTTGCCGCGCGCCAGTGCGATGTCGACCTTGCAGCGGCCGCGCGGATTGAAGAACATCTTCAGCGGAATGACCGTCAGATGCTCCTTGAGCACGCCGTTTGACAGCTTCTCGATTTCGCTGCGGTTGAGCAAGAGTTTTCGCGGGCGTTTCGGCTCATGGTTGAAGCGATTGGCCTCGCGGTATTCCGGAATGTTGGAATTGATCAGCCACAGCTCGCCACCCTTCATCGCCGCATAAGCTTCGGCCAGATTGGTGTGGCCCGTGCGCAATGATTTGACTTCCGAGCCTTTCAGCTCGACACCGGCCTCAAAGGTCTGGAGGATTTCATAATCATAACGGGCCCGGCGGTTGTCCGATATAACCTTGATGCCATCCTGTTTGCGCGACGCCTTGGCGCCGCCGCTCCTTGAACTCATCTCAGTTCAAGAGCCCGGCATGGATCATCGCCTCGTGCACCACCTTCTTGGTGGATTCGCTCACCGGCACCATGGGCAAGCGGGCATCGGGCTCGCAAATCCCAAGCAAGCTCGCGGCATACTTGACCGGACTCGGGCTGGTCTCGACGAAGAGCGCGTGGTGCAGCGGCATCAACCGGTCCTGCAGTTTCAGGGCGGTGACATAATCGCCCTTCAGCGTGGCGTTCTGGAGTTCCGAGCAGAGGCGTGGTGCGACGTTGGCCGTCACCGAGATGCAGCCAACACCGCCGTGGGCGTTGAAACCCAAGGCTGTTCCATCCTCGCCCGAGAGCTGGATGAAATCCTTGCCCGACATCAGCCGTTGGCGCGAGGGGCGCGTCAGATCGGCGGAGGCATCCTTGGTGCCGATGATGTTCTTGCAATCCGCCACCAGCCTGGCCAGTGTCTCAACCGAAATGTTGGCGACGGTGCGGCCTGGCACGTTGTAGACGAAAATCGGAATGTCGACGGCATCTGCAATAGCGCGGAAATGCGCGTAGAGCCCGTCCTGCGTCGGCTTGTTGTAATAGGGAACGACGACAAGTGCGGCATCAGCACCAGCTTCCTTGGCGTGGATGGTGTAATCGATCGCCTCGGCGGTGCTGTTCGAGCCGGTACCGGCGATGACGGGCACGCGGCCCCGCACCTCTTCGATGCAGATTTCGATCACGCTCTTGTGCTCATCGGGCGTCAAAGTTGGGCTTTCACCGGTAGTGCCGACGGGGACCATGCCATGGCTGCCCTGTTCAATCTGCCAATTGACGAATCTCCGGAACGCCTGCTCGTCAACTTCACCATTCTTCAGGGGAGTGATAAGAGCGGGAAAAGAACCTCTGAACGGCACGGGCGTATTCTCCGGTAATGACTTCGAAACCATAAACGAACTAGATTTGCGGAGGACGAAACCGCACTCCCTCGATTGGCGCGGCACCATAGACGTTTGCCCTAGCAGCGGCAAGCGCTCTTGGACCGCCGCAGCGAGCCATATGTTCGGCTCAATTGCAGGGTAGCGGCGACAATGTGTTTTGGTTCGATTGGACAATTTATGCGTTTCAGCCGGTTCTTGCGTATCAGCTATGTTGCCCTTGCCGCCGTAGCGGCCAGCACGGCGCCAGCGCTTTACTCCCCGACCGGCCAGGCGATGGCCGAACCCAAGGTTTCCAGCCTGGCGATCCAGGCCACCAAACTGGCGCTCAAGGGAAGCTTTGTCGAAGCGGGTCAAGTGGCGCGGCGCTCCGATGACCAGGCGGCGATCAAGCTCGTCGAACTGCTTTACCTGCGCGATCATCCCAATGACGCCGGCTATCAGCGCATCATGGATTTTCTCAATGCCGCGCCCAAGTGGCCGCTTACCGAAGCGCTGATGAAGCGGGCCGAGCGCTCGCTCTATGTGAATGCCGAGCCAGCCCAACTGATCATGGATCATTTCGCCAAGCGCCAGCCGGTGACGCCCGAAGGTTCACTTGCACTGGCGCGCGCGCTGATCGCCAATGGTGACCGTGACACGGCGCGGCGGCATGTGCTGAATGTCTGGTACAACGCCGGGATCGATGCCGCGCTGGAAAAGTCCGTATCCGGAGAATTCAGCGAATTGCTGGGGGCCGACGACCACAAGAAGCGCATGTGGCGGCTGGTCTATGCGCAGGAAACCAGTGGCGCCATCCGTGCCGCCAAGCGCCTGCCCGGCGAGTATCAGAAGGCCGCTGCTGTCGCCCAAAAGCTGTTGCGCGGCGAGGCCGGCGCCGACAAGAAATACTCCGCTCTGCCGGCCTCGATGCGCGAAGCCGTCGGCATGAAGTATGCCCTCACCCGCTTCTATCGCAAAAAGGAAAGCTACTCGAAGGCGCGCGCCGTTCTCACCACCATTCCGGGTGAAGCCGCAAAGATGGGAGACGCCGAGGCCTGGTGGACGGAGCGCCGCATCGTGGCCAGGCATTCGATCGGTCTCAACAACAAGGGCAGCGCCAAAGCTGGTTACCAGATCGCCCGCGCCCATGGTTTCGCCAAGGGCGAGGAAGCCATTGAAGGCGAATTCCTGGCAGGCTGGATTGCGCTTCGTTACCTGAAGGACACGGACAAGGCTTTGAACCACTTCGGCAAGCTGGCGGAGATCGCCGAAACCCGCACCGAAAAGGCGCGCGCCAGCTATTGGACCGGCCGCGCGCTTGACGCCGCTGATCGCAAGGGCGAGGCCAAGGCGGCCTACAAGAACGCCGCGCAATACTCGACGGTTTATTATGGCCAGTTGGCACGCGAGAAGATCGGCTTGGGTGAAGTGCCCGAAGAGATCGAGAGCGGCCAGGCCTCGGAGGCCGCCAGCGCCAAGATCGACAAGGATGAGGTGGTTCGCGCTTTCAAGATGATGTCGGAAGCCGGTGGCAAGAACGACCTATATATGTTCCTCTGGGCCTTCGCCAACCGCTTCAACAACGCCGATGAGATGAATGCAGTCGCGGCCATCGCCTGGGACGAAGGTGGTGCGACGATGGCGGTGCGGCTGGCCAAGGCCTCATCACAGCGCAACATCGACATCGATTCATGGGGCTATCCGGTGCGCGCCCTGCCCGACTGGAAACAGATCGGCAAGCGGATCGAGAAGCCGCTGGTTTTCGCGCTCGCCCGCCAGGAAAGCGAATTCAACCCGACGGCCGGCAGCAAGGTCGGCGCACAGGGCCTGATGCAGATCATGCCCGGCACGGGGAAACTGATCGCCAAAAAATATAGCCTCAAGTATTCGAACGGCATGCTGACCGGCGATCCGGCCTATAATGTGAAGCTCGGTGCTGCACATCTCGGTGACCTGATCGATGACTTCAGCGGTTCTTATGTGCTGACGCTGGTCGCTTATAATGCCGGCCCTCGCCGTTCGCGCGAATGGCTGGCGGAGTATGGCGACCTGCGTAATGGTGAAGTTGATCCGATCGATTGGGTTGAGTCCATTCCGTTCCAGGAAACCCGGCAATATGTGCAGAAAGTTCTGCAGAACCTCCACGTCTATCGCTCGCGGCTGGCGCCGAAGACGGTGCGGCCGATGACCAGGGATCTGGCGCGTGGCACATCCGGCGATGGTTTGAATGTGGCTTCGACATCAGCTCCCGCCGACGGCGGCGGCAAGGCTGCGGACACCTGCGCCAAAGCCTCGATTGCCGATATCCTGTCGACGTGTGACTGAGTCGAGATAGACGTTGAGTTTTCGCGAGCATCATTTCGATACGGCGGATGGCGTGCGGATCTACGCCCGAGAGTATCCGGCAACGTCGGCGCTGACTCCGGTCATTTGCCTGCCAGGCCTCACGCGCAACGCCAAAGACTTCGAAACGGTGGCGCCGCACATGGCACCGCATCGCCGCGTCATCTGCATCGATTTTCGCGGCCGTGGGCGATCCTCGTGGGCCGATCCGGCAACGTACCGGCCGGATATCGAACTCGCCGATACGCTGGCGATGCTCGATCACTTGAACATCCGGCGCGTTGCGGTGCTTGGCACATCGCGCGGCGGCGTCGTGGCGATGTTGATGGCAGCCAAGGCGCTGGACCGGATGGCCGGCGTCATGTTCAACGACATCGGGCCACGCATCGACAAGGCGGGATTGATCCGTATACGGACTTACCTCGGCGGCGATCCGCAGTTTTCGTCCTGGGATCATGCGGTGACGGCGCTAAAAGCTACAAACCCGGGCTTTGCGACACTGACGGACGGCGAATGGATGGTCTTCGCGCGCCGGGTTTTCCGCGATGAGAGCGGTTTGCCGCGTGCCGATTATGATGCCGGTTTGACGCGGAATTTTCCTTCCGTCGAGGATATCGAGTCTGCCAAGGTGCCGGAACTCTGGGCTCTACTTGATCTCATGGCAGGCCTTCCCGCCACGGTGCTGCGCGGCGAACATTCGGACCTGTTAAGCGCCGCAACCGTTTCAGAAATGAAGGTTCACCTGCCGGGACTTGCGGCGGTGACGGTGAAAGACCGAGGTCACGTGCCGTTTCTTGATGAGCCCGAAAGCCTTGCCGCCATCGACCAGTGGCTTGATCTGATCGACAGCCGCGAAAGTGCTGGGCAAATTACGATGGACGGTTCTTCTTCGGCCCGAAGCGCTGGTTGAATTCGGCTTCCGCACCGCTCGCCAGCAGGCGTGACTGCTCAATCCATTCCTCGCGCCCGATACGGCCATTGAATTTCAAATGGTCATCGACCCAGGCGACCTGCTGGACCGTCCATGATGCGATCTGGTCAAAGTGAAAAAAGCCCAGAGTGTGAAGGATCTTCTCGTTCTTCGGACCGATGCCGCTGATGCGCTGGAGTTCGTCTGGCTTGCCATTACGGGCTGCCTCGAGTCCGCGAGGCCGCTCCATGCGGGTTGGCGCGGCTGGCGGTTCCGGCGTCACAACCGGCTCGGGCGGTGGTGGCGGAACTGGTGCATGCACCGTCTCAGGCATCACAGTCACCGGCGGTGGTGACGGCGGAACGGGACGCACCGGTTCCACGGCACGCAATGGCTCGGCCGGCGTTTCATCGCGCACCGGTTGGGCGGAACCGAACAGCTTGCGCAGAAGCCAACCAATCAGACAGCCGATGAGGAAGATCAGCAACGTCCAGACGCCAAGTTCTATCATATAGTGGATCATGGCCGGTCTCCTCCACCTTGATTGTCGACTGCGGTGTACCAGCCGACCCAAATGCCGAGACCCAACGCCACCAGCATCCAAAACCAATGATGCTGGATGACGAACATCGAGTCATGGAAATTCCAGAATTCCTGCATCGCCTACTCCTGTTTGACCAGCGTAAGTGTTACGCGCCGGTTTTCGGCACGAGCGCCGCTTGTCCGCGTCGGATCTTCGGGCGCTGTCTCACCCAATCCGATGACGCGTACGCGAGCCGGTGACAGGCCCGCAGCCAACAATCCATCGACCACAACTTGTGCCCGGCGGATCGACAGCGCCTCGTTATAGAGACGGCCACCGAGATAATCGGCGTGGCCCGTCACTTCAACCTCACGGTCAAGGCAGCGCTCATCCGCCAAAACCACCGCAGCATCGGCGATGACCTTGAGCGCCGTATCCGACAGTTTCCATCGGTCGAAGGCAAACAAAATATGGTCCGCGCCCATGGCCACTGCAAAAGCCGCATCACAATCATAAGGCGGTGGTGGCGGGGGCGGTGGCGGTGGTGGCGGTGGGGGCGGTGGGGGCGGTGGGGGCGTTGGCGCTTTGATATAGAGTTCTGCAGTGGACGAATCGGCCACGCTGTTACCTTGCCCGTCGCTGGATTCGGCCATAACATCATAGATGCCGGGAGCAAGTTGGGTTGCGAGAGCAAGACTCCAGTTGCCGTTTCCGTCGCTGCTGAGCGCGGCGTCGCTGCCGAGTACCGCTTTTATTCCGGCATCTTCAATCGACACGGTAAGCGACTTGGCAACGCCTTCGTCCCAGGTTCCAGTCAAGGTTGCAGGCGCCGCTTCACCGCTATAAGTCGCCACCGTCGGCAGCTTCATCGCCGGTGGCGGAGGTGGTGGGGGTGGAGGCGGCGGTGGGGGTGGAGGCGCCTTGATATAAATTTCGGCGGTGGAGGCATCGGTTATGCTGCCGCTCTGCCCATCGCCGGTCTCGACCACGACATCATAGATGCCGGGCGAAAGTTGGGTTGCGAGTGCCAAGTTCCAGTTGCCCTTGCCATCGCTGGTGAGAGCGGCATCGCTGCCTAGAGCTGCCCTTACACCCGCACCTTCAATCGAAACGGCAAGTGACACTGCGGCGCCTTCGTCCCAGGTACCGGTGATGGCCTTTGGTGACGCGATGCCGGAATAGGTGTTCACCGTCGGATAGTTCATGGCAGGCGGCAATGGCGGCGATGGTGGTGGTGGTGGTGGTGGCACTGGCTCCTTGACCAGAACTTCGAAGCGCGTCTGATCTTTCGAAACCCGGCCCCGCCTGTCAGCCGTTTCGACAACCACATCATAGCTGCCGGGGGTCAGGACTTGCGGCAGCGCCAGGCTCCAGACTCCGGCGGAAGACGTCAGCGCCGGGCTGGTGCCCAGCTGCACGGCGATGTTGGCGGCGGGAATTGCAACTTTCAGTGACGTGGCATTCTCCCAGTCCCAATTGCCATTCACCCGTTCGGGGCTGGTCTCGCCGGCATAGAGCCTGACAGCCGGCGTTGCCGGGGCTTTGGCATCGATCACCACTTCATCCCGTGTGGTGTCACTCAGGGTTTTGCCGGTGGCGTCGGTTGATTGGACTTCAACGTCATAGACGCCATCGTCCAGGGGCTGCGCCAAGGCCAGCAACCAGTTGCCGATGCCATCGGATGCGAGTTCTGGATTGGTGCCGAATTTGAAGGCCGATCCGGCGACCGATACCTGCAGCGTTTTCGCGGCGATCTCCGACCATGTGCCCTTGATGACGGGGCGCGCGGTAACAAACTCGGCCACAGCGACCGACGGTACCAACATGACGGGTGGCGGAGCGGGTGGCGCGATGACGATCTCGTCCGCCGTTCCATCCCGCGAGATGTTGCCGGCGCGATCGGTGATTTCGACACCCAGATCATAAGTGCCGGGAGCGAGGTCAAGCGCGGGGGCAAAACTCCAGTTGCCCTTGCCGTCACTGGCGAGCGCTGTGTCCTTGCCCAGAGACCAGACTTTCCCGGCAAGTTTCACAACCAGGGCTATGGCATCACCCTCGGCCCAGGTGCCAGTCACCTTGACTGGCAGCAGACCCTTGACGGGGGAGATCACGGGGGCTGGCGGGGCAGCCGTATCAATCGTCAGCCTGCCGGGTGCGGCCGATGCCATGGTGCGGCCCCGGAAATCCGAAACTTCAACCGCCACGTCGTAGTCGCCATCGGCGAGCGGCGAAGGGAGCGTCAGACTCCAGGTGTCGCCCGCGGCCGTCAGTTCCTTCGCAGTGCCAAGCACAAAGGCCGTGTTGCCAACGTTGACCGACAAGGTTTTTGCGACGGTTGCTGGCCATGTGCCTTTGATCACCGGTGCCGCAGCGTTGGTAATCAGCGATTCGACCGTCGGCGCCTTGAGTTCAGGCGGCACGGCAATGACAATCTCGTCCTTGCTGGCATCGCGGGCGATGTTGCCCAGCCTGTCGGCAATTTCGATGGCCAGATCATAGGTTCCCGGCGAGAGGTCAACATCGGGCGTGAATGACCAGTTGCCTTGTCCGTCGGTGGCAAGAGCGGCATCTTTACCGAGAGTCCAGGTCTTGCCAGCCAGCGCTGCAGTCAGCGACACGGCATCCTGCGCGGCCCAGGTGCCGGAGATCTTCAGCGGCCAGTCATCGCCAACCGGATTGATGATCGGTGTTGCTGGAGCGGTCGTATCGATGAGTAATTTGGCCGGGGCAGCCGCATTGACCACGCGGCCCAAGGCGTCTCCCACTTCCGCCATGACATCATAAGAACCATCGGCCAGCGGTTGCGGTATGGTTAGAGCCCACTTGCCGCCATCAGCGGTAAGGCTTGCATCGGTGCCGAATTTGTAAACTGTCTGGCCGATGCTGACCGCCAGCGCGGTTGCCACGGCCGGATCCCAGGTGCCGCGGATGACCGGGTTCGCACTGGCGCTTTCCAGTGATTCGACAGTTGGGGCCTTCAGCTGCGGCGGGGCCACGACGACGATCTCATCCTTCGAGGCATCGTTGACCACCAGGCCCGATGCGCTGGTGACGATTGCCGTCAGATCGTAAGTGCCGGGCTCGAGGCCCAACGCCGGCTTCAAGGCCCAGGTGCCAGCACCATCCGAGGCCAGCTCTTTCTCTTTGCCATAAGTCCAAGTCTCACCGGCAAGACCGATGGTCAGGCTGTTGCCATGTCCTTCTGGCCAGGTTCCGCCAATGACGAAGCTGCCCCAGACTCCAGACTGCGGGGCAATCGCCGGTGCGGCGGGCGGCGGCTCCACCACTCTAACGGTGCTCTCCACCCGGCGTACGCCATAGGTCGCGACCACGGCTGCCACGGCCGCATCAACCTGCTCGGCGCTGGGCGCATCACCGGCCAGAGCCACGTCGCGGCCATGAACGCCCGCTTTGGCCCAGTCCGATCCGGCCTTGCCCAGATTTTCCACCACCCGCATGGCGATATCATCCTGGAGCCCACGGCCTTGCAGATACAGCGCCGCCAGAAAGGGCAAAACGGCCACCGGTGCGTAGAGCACCCACTTGGACGGTCGGAATCGCATAGAGTACACCCCCGAGTTTCTTAGTTGACTTATCATGCACCTGCGCAGGTGAGTCGAGTCGCCTGAATCGCCGGTTTCACACCTTCTCCAGGCTTTACACGGGCCTCAAGAAAATTGTGGCGATGCCGTGGACACGGGGCAAGTCAGCCATTGCCCTGCTCCCGCCGCAATTGTTTACCATTCTTTAATACATTGATATCGCTAGGCTATCTCAGGAGTTCAAGATGGACTCGAAACTGTGGCAATTGAGTAACATGCGGCGGAATTCTGGCGCCGGACGCAACTGGCGCGTTGACCTTGGCGGGATTTGCGGCGACAACAGCCTACGTGCTCGATCATTCGTGCATCGCCTTCCAGCACCGTTTGCAGGGGATGGGGGGGCTACTCAAACTCCAGAGACTTGGGAGAACAAGAATGAACATGTTTAAAATGGCGCTTCTCGGTGGTGCGGCT
>JANLTS010000443.1:0-4381 GCA_031363045.1 Hyphomicrobiales bacterium | reverse complement strand
ATGGTTTGCTTCTCGGCCTTGAACAGTCCCATGAGACGAGTGTTCACGCCTTCGAGTTTTTCCTTGGCTGTCGTCATCACAGAACTCCTGGTTGTTAGAACGGAATGACTCTACATGGAGCCATACCCTGCATTGGCGAAGTAATTTGAGCATTCGGTTGGCGTGAAGCATTGGAGGAGCGAGCCGATGCGGTTGGATGTGCTGTCGATAGTTCGCTCCTTTGCTTTTCTGAGCAGGTGCTTGAGCTTGGCGAACACCTGTTCGATGGGATTGAGATCGGGGCTGTAGGCCGGTAGAAACAGCAGTCTCGCGCCCACGGATTTGATGACGGCCCTGATGGCCTCTCCCTTGTGGCTTCCAAGATTGTCCACGATGACGACATCGCCAGGCTTGAGGGTGGGAAGCAGGAACTGCTCGACATAGCAAAGGAAGCTCTCGCCATTGATGGGTCCATCGAAGACGCAAGGTGCTGTGATGGCATCATGGCGCAGCGCCGCCAGAAAGGTCAGCGTCTTCCAGTGGCCATGCGGAACCAATGCCCTGAGACGCTTGCCTCTCTCACCCCAGCCGCGCAGGGGCGCCATGTTGGTCTTGGTCCGTGTCTCATCGATGAAGAAGAGGCGGCTGGCATCGATCCGGTTCTGGTATTTGCGCCACCAGTAGCGCCGCCGCGCATTGTCAGGCCGCGCCTGCTCAGCCCCATGAACCGTTTTTTTTGAAGCTCTTGCCCTCGCGGTGCACGAAGTTCCACACCGTGCGGTAGTCGACCCTCAGGCCACGTGCCGCCAGCTCGTCCGCCACCCCTGCAGGGTCACGTCGCCGCCGCCGATCCGCGTCAGCACCCACTCCCGGTGCTCGCCTGCGATCTTGGGTGGCACGTGGCCGCCCATCTTGCCCGGTTTCACGCCCACGCCACCGGTCTGGCGATAGCGGGCCAGCCACTTGATCACGCAGGATGGGCTCACCCCGAGTCGTTTGGCGACCGCATGGCGGCTCTCGCCCGCATTCACAAATCGCACCGCACGCTCACGCAGTTCCATAGGATATCCCCACTCTCTCGCCCGCGTTAGGTGGGGCAGGCCGGACGCTCACGTTTGATTGATTTTGATTGTTTTTCAAACCTCACGCATAGCTTCCGGCGCGCTTCAGGGTTTCGCCAACTGGTTCAAAAGGTCAAAATCCCGTTGCCATCGCTCGCACTTAGCCCGATTGGCCTGTCCCGTCAGCCAGGCGAACATGGACAACGGGAAGCACATCGGCAATGATGCCCTTCGCCAGCAAGGCTTTACCGGCGCATTCGGCGGCATAGTCTCGAAAGGGAATGCGGGGCAGCCCTTCAAGTCTCTTGATGCTGTTGCCGTGAAGCCCGGCTAGCGACGCGAGCTCCGATTGCTTCAGGCCTGCGAAGGCACGGGCAGCCTTGAGGTGAGTGCCGTTCTTGAAACTCTGGCGATGTGTCATTGAGTTGTCTCCTGCGCGGGGTTCTCATGGCCCGTGCCGGGGGCACGGGTCCGGTGCTTGAGCGTTCTGGTGGCGCGCGGCGGCTTGCGTCCTAATGCGCCGCTCGCCGCGCGCCACCTGATGCCTGAGTATGTGGCCACATGGTAGACTCTATAAGGTGCAACGAGATGAGACCGTGACTTTGTTCGCGGGCGTGCGACCGGTCTCATGTCAGCGCAACAAACCGGCAATAAAATTACGTGGCGCATGGCAGTTGCTCTGTGGTGAGACCGGACTTGCTCTGAGATGAGACCGCGAAATGAATCTTGCCAGCTTGCCAGAGCATGAAAGTCTTAGGCGGCCTGTCGCCGGTCACGTCGCAGCGATAACAGGTGAGACGCCATTCGGTGGCGCGCCGGGAGCCTGACTTCATGTTGAAGCCAGCGCGCCACGTGGACACCATGAAGCCCTTGGCTTCCAGCTCCAACAAAGCGCGGTTGGCGGTGGCGCGGCCTGTCGCGAGCTTTCCGGACATGACATTGGCCGACATGGCAATGCGCCCGTTGTTGCTTCCCGAATAGAGGTTGAGTATTTCGAGATAAGCCGCGCGAGCTGGGAGTGAGAGAGACCGGAAGGCGGGCGAAGCGAAGATGTAGCGCTCGATGGCAAAGAACTGCGAGAGTTTTTGCCGGGAGCGTCCTGTTGCATCGTGTTTTCCAGCCATTGGGAGTCCTAGGAAAGCGATTCAGTGGTTTGGAGTCCTGAGGACCGGGCGGAGCCAAAACCCCGCCCTGCGCCTTCCTATTCGTTCTGGGAGTCGGTCTTGGCGATGAGGCCGGAAGCGGTGGCGATGGCCAGCGCCTTGGTGATGGCATCAGCCAGCGCGGGCAAGTGACGGGTGGAGACCGTCAACCCCCCGCGCCCCGGTTTCATCCCGCCATCGCTGGCCTCGTACCATGCCCGGCAATCGACAATTGCTTGCCCCTTGTAGGTATCGAGCCTCACCAACAGGGTTTCACGGCTGTTCTTTGGCCATGACGCAATGATGATAGGTTCGCTACTCATGGCTCGCCGCCTTTGCATGGAAAGGATTCTTGCCCATGCGCATCGGCCACAGTGGGCAGGTGACGGCAGTGCACTTGCGTGCCTTTGCCGCGTTGCCGCCGCTGCATTCGACACAAAAGGCCCGGATTGCGCGGAGCGGGCTCTCCGGGTGCCCAAGTACCTGCAAGAGTTTCTTCCCGGCGGAACGGGGGTCTAAGCCCACCATTTCACCGCTGGCGAGCATTTCAAGGAAGGGGGTGCGATCCATCATGCCGCCGTCCTTTCAGATTGATCAGAGCGGCTGACAATCTCCACCGCACTCGCCAGCACATAGCGCGCATGGGTACCGGGGAATGGCCCCTTGTGCGCTTCGTGGCGAGTTTCGATGGTCAGCCCTTGCTCAGAGCGGAGGGCATGAACGTATGCACTCCAGCGTGGTCCTGGATCGTCAATCGGCGTGCAGCCGTATGGACCTGCCTTCGCAAGTTCCAACAAGGCCCATGCATCGCGGCCCGTGACGGTAAAGGCGGAGCCATCCGGCAGAGTGCGCGCAGTGACAATAAGCTTAGCGGCCACGGTGCACCTCGGAAACAATACCGGAAACCTCTAGGCGCTGATTGATCGTCCAGCGAATGACCTTGGTGGTTTTCCGGTCAGCCCATTTGAACAAGGGTAAGTCGTGGGGGTAGATTTCGATGTGATGTTGGGCTATTGCAGCCATGTCGAAATTCCTTTGGTAGGGAAGTTGAGACGAGCCCGGCCCGTGAAGCCGGGTTTCTTTTTGCAGGTTTCAATTGCCGGAAGGCTGTCGAGCCAAGCTTCAGCGTCATCGTGACGAATGATGGTCTTCGCGCCGCAGTGCACCGCAACCAGCTTACGCTGTTTGATGAGGGCATAGGTCTTGGTGCGCTTCGGGCCATATTTGACGCCGAATTCGTCGATGGTGTAGGCTCGTTTAGCGGAGAAATCCGCGGTGCTCATGTGGTCCTTTCCGTTCACGCGACTTGCGGTGAACAGGAAAGGGTATTTCACAGATAGCGAAAATCACTCAGGGAACTGGGGGGAAACTAGGGGGAAACTGAAGGGGACAAATTACCTCAAGTCAAATGCCCCCCTTAGCTAGTTCCGAACCTCATTCCGTTATAATGTCGCGCTGCTTCCGTTTCTTGAGGCGGCCCAATAGCTTTTCTTGTTCTTCGACATGCGATGGCCATTTGTTTCTTGATATGGCAGCTTCCGTAATGGCTTTCTCAAAAGGAAGCATCGGGTCAAAAGTCGAACACTCTAGCGCCTCCTTGTAAATTGCCTCATCGTGTGGATATGCGTACCGATTTCCACGTCTAGTTGGCGGAATAGACTCGACGGCCGACTCTACCACAGATGCGGGTTGCATTGGCCAAAGCGACAGAACATGAGCGGACTGGACAAACACGTCCTGCCAAACTCCAAATTTGTCCTTTGAAAGGTCACCACTCCAATTTCCATCCAGCCATTGATGGCTGACAATTTCTGTTGGCTCCGAAAATTCGCCCTTTCTTCCCACCGCAACAAGTTCACCTCGTTGCAATTTGCGACGCAAATCAGTCTTGGCGTCATCAACGGGTTGCAAGAGTGGCAAGTTCCACGCCTCAACCAAGTCATCATCCAAAGTGAAGTATAGTACGGGTTGCCGTGTCTCCAACCACTTTCCCTAGCCGAGACTGCTGTCACCAAAACCAACCCAGTGCCGCCGCAGGCTGATGAACTCGCCCCAACAGTAAGCTACTGCCTCAAGGCGCTGTGTAGCGATCCACCCAACTGTCATTGTGATTGTCCAGTACACTTCGCGTTCCGGATGGGACTTCGAAATGTCCGGTTCGCAATAAAGTGGAGCGTAGCCACGGGCCTTGGCTTCCTT
>JANLTS010000053.1:0-2400 GCA_031363045.1 Hyphomicrobiales bacterium | reverse complement strand
CTCGCGCGTTTTCTTTCGCGTCAACAGGACTTGGGCCTCCTCCGCAAAGCCGGGCTGTTCCACCAGCTCATCGCCTTCCTTCAGTCCCAGCTTTTCGACAAGCTCGGCGGGCAGCCGGATCGCCAGGCTGTTTCCCCACTTCGATACCTTCATCGCAATCTCCATGGATATACATCTAGCAGTAATGTATATCATGCCGTTACGGGAGTGTAAACATGGGCAAAGTCACAGGCTTCCTCGAAATCGAGCGGCAGGAGCGGAAATACACGCCGGCCTCCGATCGGCTGCGCCACTACAATGAGTTCGTCATTCCCTTGTCGGAAGAGGGTGTGAAGAACCAGGCGGCGCGCTGCATGAACTGCGGCATACCGTTTTGCCATACCGGTTGCCCGGTGAACAACCAGATCCCCGACTGGAACGACCTTGTCTATTTGGGCGACTGGGAAGAGGCTTCGCGCAATCTGCACTCGACCAACAACTTCCCAGAATTCACCGGCAGGGTTTGCCCCGCACCTTGCGAGGCCTCCTGCACACTGAACCTCGAGGATACGCCGGTCACCATCAAGACCATCGAATGCGCCATCGTCGACAAGGCGTGGGAAAACGGCTGGCTGAAGCCCGAAAACTTCCGCGACAAGACCGGCAAGAAGGTTGCCATCATCGGTGGCGGACCCGCAGGCCTCGCTGCCGCCCAGCAACTGGCGCGCGCCGGTCATGCTGTCCATCTCTTCGAGAAAAACGCCAAGGCCGGCGGGTTGCTGCGCTATGGCATTCCCGACTTCAAGATGGAGAAGCACCTGATCGACCGGCGCGTAGCACAGATGGAGGCCGAAGGCGTTACTTTCCACTATGGCACCCACATCGGCGTGAGCCAGGATGCCAAGCAACTGGTCGATAGTTTCGATGCCTTGTTGCTGACCGGCGGTTCCGAGAAAGGCCGCGACCTGCCGATCCCCGGCCGTGATCTCGCAGGCATTCACTTCGCCATGGAATTCCTGCCGCAACAGAACCGCCGCGTTTCGAAAGAGGCGCCGCTCGACAATCGTCCAATTCTGGCGGGTGGAAAGCATGTCGTTGTCATTGGCGGCGGCGATACGGGTTCTGATTGCATCGGCACGTCAAACCGCCAGGGCGCACTCTCGGTCACGCAGTTGGAAGTTATGCCGCAACCGCCGGAGAAGGAAAACAAGCTCCTCACCTGGCCCAACTGGCCGCTGAAGATGCGCACCTCATCATCGCAGATGGAAGGTGCAGAGCGCGATTTCTCGGTACTGACCAAGTCGTTCTCGGGCGAAAACGGCGAGGTCAAAACCTTGCATTGCGTGCGCGTCGATGGCGCCATGAAGGAAATTCCGGGCAGCGCCTTCGACCTCAAGGCCGACCTCGTGCTGCTCGCCATGGGCTTCGTCTCGCCCGTACACGAGGGCATGCTGAAGTCATTGGGTGTGGCTCTCGATCCACGTGGCAACGTCAATGCCAATGTCATGAATTACAAGACCAGCCTCGACAAGGTCTTCGCTGGCGGTGACATGCGGCGTGGCCAGTCATTGGTGGTCTGGGCCATCCGCGAAGGCCGCCAGGCGGCGCGGGCCGTCGATGAGTACCTGATGGGCGAGACGACGCTGCCGCGGTAACTTACGCCAGCAGCTTCCGCACCGCGTCTTTCCAACCGGCGTATTTCGCTTCGCGCAACACCGGTTTCATCTTCGGCATGAAGCGGGCGTCGCGCTTCCAGCTTCGGGCAAAGACCTGCGGCGGTGGCAAAAGGCCCGCCTGCAACCCCGCGAGATAGGCTGCTCCCAAGGCCGTCGTCTCCAGAACTTGCGGGCGATCGACCGGCGCATCGAGAATGTCGGCCAACCGCTGCATCGTCCAGTCGGATGCCGTCATGCCGCCATCGACGCGCAGGATGGTTTTGCCTGCCGATCCCCAGTCTTTTTGCATCGCTTCGAGGAGATCGCGCGTCTGGTAGCACACGGCCTCCAATGCCGCCTGCGCCAGCTCCTTGTTCGTGGTGGCGCGCGTCAGGCCGAACAGCGCGCCGCGCGCGTCTGCATTCCAATAGGGTGCGCCCAGGCCCACAAACGCCGGTACCAGATAGACTTGTTGGTGCGGGTCTGCATCCTTGGCAAGCGCACCGGACTGGGATGCGGTCTTCACCATTTTCAACCCGTCACGCAGCCACTGCACGGCGGCCCCGGCAATGAAGATCGCACCTTCCAACGCGTAGGTGCGTTTGCCGTCGAGCTGATAGGCGACTGTCGTCAGCAGCCGGTTGTTGGAGATAACCGCCTTATCGCCGGTGTTGAGCAGCGCGAAGCAACCGGTGCCATAGGTCGATTTCATCATGCCCGGTTCAAAACAAGCCTGGCCGACGACGGCGGCCTGCTGATCGCCGGC
>JANLTS010000052.1:0-4750 GCA_031363045.1 Hyphomicrobiales bacterium | reverse complement strand
ACCATCGTCATCGAACCGGGCTGGAAGGCCGTGCTCGATGCCAGCGGTTCTTATGTCATCACCCGGCGGAAGCGGTAGCGGCCTTGCACTGCCGCGCCGCCGGACTAGAGTGGAGCTATGGACTACAAGGAAATTCGGGCTTCGGCCGCCAAACTTTGCCAAGGGTTTCCGGGCGAATACTGGCGCAAGCTTGATCGCGACATGGCCTATCCACAAGACTTCGTGGATGCGCTGACGAAATCGGGATTCCTCGCGGCGCTGATCCCATCGGAGTATGGCGGTTCCGGCCTGCCACTGTCGGCGGCGGCCGCTATCCTTGAGGAAATCCAGGCTGCGGGCTGCAATGGCGCCAGCTGCCATGCGCAGATGTATGTCATGGGAACCGTCCTGCGCCATGGCTCGGAAGAACAGAAGCGGAAATACCTGCCAGGTGTGGCCAGTGGTGCATTGCGGCTGCAGGCGTTTGGCGTCACCGAGCCAAGCAGCGGCACTGACACAACTTCGATCCGCACCTTTGCCCGGCGTGATGGCAGCCGTTACATTGTCAACGGCCAGAAAATCTGGACCAGCCGGGCGGAGTATTCCGACCTGATGGTGCTGTTGGCCCGGACCACGCCACGCGAAGCGGTGGCCAAGCGTACCGATGGGCTTTCGGTTTTCATCCTCGACATGCGCGAGGCCCGGGACAAAGGCCTGACGATCAGGCCGATACGCACCATGATGAATCATTCGGCCACCGAATTGTTTTTCGACAATGTCGAGGTGCCAGTGGAAAACCTGATCGGCGAGGAAGGCAGGGGCTTTCGCTACATTCTTTCGGGCATGAATGCCGAGCGCCTGCTGATCGCTGCGGAATGCATTGGCGATGCCAAATGGTTCATTGCGAAATCTTCAGACTACGCCAAGGAACGCAAAGTCTTTGGCCGTGCCATCGGCCAGAACCAGGGTATTCAATTTCCGCTCGCCAGGTCTTACGCCAACATGCGCGCTGCCGAACTGATGGTGCGCGAGGGCTTGCGCAAATACGAAGCGGGTGAAGACTGTGGCGCTGAAGCCAACATGGCCAAGATGCTGGCGGCGGACGCCTCCTTCGAGGCGGCGAACGCCGCTATTCAGACGCATGGCGGTTTTGGATTCGCCGAGGAATTCGATATCGAGCGCAAGTTCCGCGAGACAAGGCTCTACCAGGTTGCGCCGATCTCGACCAATTTGATCCTGTCCTATTTGGCTGAGCATGTACTCGGCCTGCCGCGCTCTTACTGAAATGGCTGGGGCCTTGGAAGGTCTTTTGGTGGTCGCCGTCGAACAGGCGGTGGCTGCTCCCATGTGCACGCTCAGACTGGCCGATGCCGGTGCCCGGGTCATCAAGATCGAGCGGGCCGAGGGCGATACGGCCCGCCACTATGATCAAGCGGTCAATGGTGTTTCAGCGTATTTCGCTTGGTTGAACCGCGGTAAGGAAAGTGCGGTGCTCGACCTGAAGGATGCGGCCGACCTGGCCATGTTGCACAAGATGGTGGCGAAGGCAGATGTCTTCGTCCAGAATCTGGCGCCAGGTGCCGCGGCCCGCATGGGCCTTGATGCATCCTCCCTCACTGCCCGCCACCCGCGGATCATCGCCGCTGATATTGCCGGATATGGTCAGGATACGGATTATCGTGGCATGCGGGCCTATGACATGCTGGTGCAGGCGGAATCCGGCATCTGTGCCGTAACCGGATCGCCCGGCGAGCCCGCCAAGGTCGGCGTCTCGATCGCTGATATCGCCACTGGCATGAATGCCCACGCCCTCGTTCTTGAAGCCTTGCTGGCGCGGGGATTGTCGGGGAAAGGCAGGGCAATCGAAATTGCCATGTTCGATTCGATGGCGGATTGGATGAGTGTGCCGTTGCTGCACTGGAACTATGCCGGCCGCGAGACGCGGCGCCACGGCATGGCCCATGCGGCGATCTACCCCTATGCTTCGTTCGCGTGCCGCGATGGCGATGTGATCGTGGCAATCCAGCAGCAGGCCGAATGGCGGCGCTTTTGTTCGGGCGTGCTGGGCGAGGCTGCTCTGGCCGATGATCCACGCTTTGCCGTCAACCAGGATCGTGTTGCCAATCGTCACGGACTCGCCGCGATCATTGGCCCGGTCTTCCGAGAATTGACCTGTGGCGAGGCCATCACCCGCCTTGAGACCCATGCAATTGCCTGGGGCAGGGTATCGGGCGTTGCCGATGTCGCCGTTCATCCGGCGCTGCGGTGTTTGGAGGTGCCGTTGTCGGGCGGCGGGATTATCGCAATGCCGCGGCCGGCCGGGCGCGAAAGCTTCACACCTGGTCCGGTTCCGCGGCTTGGTGAACATACGGCTGCGATCCGTGCTGAATTCGCGGTCTGACGGCATTGAGGCCCAGGCGGCGGAATGATAGTCAGGTGTGATGCCTCAGAATACCCGCAGCGACTTGGCCGCACCGCCCCGCATCGAACGCCGGAAGCTTCGCATTCTCGGAACGGAAATCACGCTACTTGAGCAAATTCGGGCCCGGGCGCAGGCCGATCTCGGCCTTGATATCCAGTTCGAGGTGCTGGATTTTCTGAACTGCCAGCGCCGCGCGGCCCTCGAGCCGCAGACCTATGACATCTACGACCATTGCTTTCACAACCTCGACATCGTCTGGTTCTGGGGCTCGCTGCAACCCATCGACACCCGGCGCATTGCCGACTGGGACAGGCTGACGGGGCTGACACGCGAGGGCGGCATCAACAAGTATGCCTGGCGCGGCCACGGCGATGCACCAGTGCGCAAGCTCTATGTCCAACCCGGCGAATTCCTCGGGCCTGAACAGTCCCGCCACATCAGCATGCTACCGACGGTGCATAATCTCGACTCCTTCGGTTATGACACCAGGGTGTTCGGCAAGCTAGGCCAGCACCGCGAAAGCTGGGCCTGGCTGCTCGATCCGCGCGCCAAGGGGCGGATCGCGCTGGTCGATGAACCGGCGATCGGCATTTTCGACGTGGCACTTGCCGCCGAAGCCGCGGGTCAGATGCAATTCGCCAATATCGGCAACATGACCGTGGCTGAAGTCGATGCACTGATGGCGTTTCTCAATGACCTGCGCCAGCAGGGGTATTTCCGCGCCGTGTGGCGCAATGCCGAAGAAGTGGGCCAACTGATCCGCGACGACCAGCTTTCGGTCCAGAGCATGTGGTCGCCAGCCTACAGCAATCTCGGAGCGATGGCCGGTGTCGTCGCCGAGGCGGCGCCAATCGAAGGCTATCGCGCCTGGCATGGCGGAATGAGCCTTGCCCGTCATCTTGCAGGCGTCGAACTCGACGCGGGTTATGAATATTTGAACTGGTGGCTGTCGGGTTGGCCCGGAAGCATCATGGCGCGGCAGGGGTACTACATGTCGGTGCTCGACCGGGTGCGCGAGCAATTGGCGCCCGCCGAGTGGGACTATTGGTATGAAGGGGCCGCCGCAACAGCTGACCTTCCGGGACCGCACGGCGGCATTGCGGTGCGGGCCGGTGCCCGCCGCTCCGGCGGCACGTACTGGCAGCGGGCCAGCCACATCGCCGTGTGGAATACGGCGATGGACGAGCACAATTACGCTGCACGCGCCTGGGACCGCTTCGCCTCGCGGGTGCGGGGTGAAACGCCATGACCCCTCCTGGCTTCAGCCCTCCGGCCATGCAGAAGCGTTATGAGCTCATCACCCGCGTGCTGCGCCTCAACGTCCTGTCGGGCCGGTTGCCGTCAGGCTTTGTACTGCTTGAGGGGCCGATTGCGGAATTGATGCAATCGAGCCGCGCGCCCGTGCAGACGGCGTTGCGCATTCTCGAGGGCGAGAATCTTGTCCATCGCTTTTCCGGCCGCGGCTTTCTGGTGGGTCCGGCGGGAGGCGGCGTCGAGCCATTGCGCAAGGACATCCGCGATCTCGATCTGCAGATCTCGGTCGAGATCGACGAGGCGCTGCAGAGCCGGGGCACCTGGGAACTGGTCTATGACCGGGTGGAAGAGCAGGTCGCCTCCTGCCTCATCTTCGGGGAATTCCGCATCGTCGAAACCGAGCTTGGCGATTACCTTGGCGTCAGCCGCACCATCGTCCGCGATGTCCTGAGCCGCCTGCACGAGCGCGGCCTCATCCGCAAGAACCAGAGCTCACACTGGATCGCCGGGCCGCTGACGGCACAGGCAGTGCGCGAGAAATTCGCGGTGCGCGCCATCCTCGAGCCCGCCGCCTTGCGCCTCGCCTTTGCCCATATCGACTATGCCGAAGTCGAGCGGGTGCGATCACGCCTTGCTGAAGGCGAAGAACTCGAATGGGAAAAGCTTGAAGATACGTTGATGGAACATTGCATCGCCAAGGCGCCGAACAGCGAATTGGTGCAATTGATCCGCAACAACCAGCTGCTGCTGTCGGCGGCCAGCCGGGCGTTGAACCGGCTCGGCCTGCCGCGCGACCGGGTGGCGCATGGCGAGTATCACACACTCTTCGACCTGCTGGCCCGGCATCTGGTTGATTCTGCGGCCGTCTATCTCGAAAGCCATTTGCGGGTGATGGCTGCCAAGAGCCTGGCACGGCTGAAGATCGTCGCCGTGATCAGCCAATCCTCGACGATTGCCCCCTATCTGACCCCGAAATAAATGACTTTTGGATTCATTAGTCATTTTAGCGGGCACTAATTTATGGGCATTTGCACAAGAAATGCACCATTACTGGAGTATATGTTTTCTTCTTGCATACGTTAGCCAATTTTGATT
>JANLTS010000406.1:0-1707 GCA_031363045.1 Hyphomicrobiales bacterium | reverse complement strand
TGGTGCTGCTGATCGGCGTCTGGGTGTTTTTCATCCGGCAGATGCAGGCCGGTTCCGGCAAGGCGATGGGCTTTGGCAAGTCCAAGGCCAAGCTCCTCACCGAAAAGCACGGCAAGGTGACGTTCGAGGATGTCGCCGGTGTTGAGGAAGCCAAGGACGATCTGGTGGAAATCGTCGACTTCCTCAAAGACCCGCACAAGTTCCAGCGCCTCGGCGGCAAGATTCCAAAAGGCGCGCTGCTGGTTGGCCCTCCCGGCACCGGCAAGACGCTGCTGGCCCGCGCCATCGCTGGCGAAGCCAATGTGCCGTTCTTCACGATTTCCGGTTCGGACTTCGTTGAAATGTTCGTGGGCGTCGGTGCATCGCGCGTGCGCGACATGTTCGAGCAGGCAAAGAAGAGTGCGCCCTGCATCATCTTCATTGACGAAATCGACGCAGTCGGCCGCCATCGTGGTGCCGGCCTGGGCGGTGGTAACGATGAACGCGAGCAGACGCTGAACCAGCTGCTCGTCGAGATGGATGGCTTTGAAGCCAACGAAGGCGTGATCCTCATCGCCGCCACCAACCGGCCTGACGTTCTCGATCCGGCACTGTTGCGGCCGGGCCGTTTCGACCGCCAGATCGTCGTTCCGAACCCCGACGTTCAGGGCCGCGAGAAGATTCTGAAAGTCCACATGCGCAATGTGCCGCTCGCACCCGATGTCGATGCCAAGACCATTGCCCGCGGCACGCCCGGTTTCTCAGGCGCCGATCTCGCCAACCTCGTCAACGAGGCAGCTCTTCTTGCGGCACGCCGCAACAAGCGCATCGTCACGCAGTCGGAGTTCGAGGAGGCCAAGGACAAGGTGATGATGGGGGCCGAGCGCCGCTCCATGGCGATGTCCGAGGATGAGAAGAAACTGACGGCGTACCATGAGGCTGGCCACGCGCTGGTTGCCATGAATGTGCCGAAGTCCGATCCCGTCCACAAGGCGACGATCATTCCGCGCGGCCGTGCGTTGGGTATGGTGATGCAGTTGCCCGAGGGCGACCGTCTGTCGATGAGCTTCACCCAGATGACATCGCGCCTGGCGATCATGATGGGCGGGCGCATCGCCGAGGAACTGACCTTCGGCAAGGAGAATGTCACATCGGGCGCCCAGTCCGATATCGAGCAGGCAACGCGGCTGGCGCGTGCCATGGTGACGCGCTGGGGCTATTCCGATGCGCTCGGCACGGTGTCCTATGGCGAGAATCAGGAGGAGGTGTTCCTCGGCCATTCGGTGTCGCGTACGCAGAATATTTCGGAAGAGACTTCGCAGACGATCGATCAGGAAGTGAAGCGTCTGGTGGCCGATGGCCTCGCCACGGCAAGGCGCATCCTGACTGACCAGAACAAGGATCTGGTGACCTTCGCGCAGGGGCTCCTCGAATACGAGACGCTGTCTGGCGATGAGCTCAAGAACCTGCTGAACGGCATTACGCCCAAGCGTGACGATAATGACGGCGGCAAGAAGTCGGCGAAGGCATCGTCCTCGGTGCCATCAACCGGTGCGCCCAAGACCGGTGATGCCGGCGGCATGGAACCCCAGCCGCAAGCCTAGATGCGCAAGACCTACTATCGCCCGGCTGGGCTCGTCTACGGAGCCGATGCCAGGGCCATCACAACAGAAACCCGCGGAGCCTCGCTCGGCGGGTTTTCTTCCATCGCCTTCACGCTGGTGGAAG
>JANLTS010000047.1:0-5166 GCA_031363045.1 Hyphomicrobiales bacterium | reverse complement strand
CATCTATCCACCGGAGAATCAGGCGCTGCATGAGGCGATCGGCGAGCGTGGGGTGATCGTCACCGAGATGACACCGGGAACCGTGCCGCGCGCCGAACACTTCCCGCGCCGCAATCGCATCATTTCCGGCATTGCCCAGGCGCTTGTCGTGGTCGAGGCGGCGGTGCGCTCCGGCTCGCTCATTACGGCTCGCTATGCCGGCGAACAAGGCCGCGAGGTCTTCGCCGTGCCGGGTTCGCCGCTCGATCCGCGCTGCGAGGGCTCGAACAAGCTGATCCGCGATGGCGCCACATTGCTGATGACAGCGAACGATGTAATCGAGGCCCTCTCGTCGCAAGCCTCGCCGCGCCAGATGCACTTCCGCGAACCCGATGCCCCACTGCTCGAACCACGCGACCTCAGCGATAGCGACCGTGACCGGTTGCTGGAACTGCTCTCCCCCACGCCCGTCGATGCCGATGACCTGATCCGCGAAAGCCGGCTTGAAGCGGGTGCCGTCTCAGCCCTCATCCTCGAATTGTCGTTGGCCGGAAAAGTCATCCGCCACGCCAATGGCGCGGTGTCACTGGCTTAGAAACTATTCCCGCAGATGTGGGTGCAGATGGAGAATTTCCTTCGCCACCAACGCCTGCAATCGCCACAGATAACTGTCGTGGATGCCGTGGTCCATGAGCTTCACGATGGTGTTGTGGAGATACGTGGCATTGCTGCCGACATGCCCTGCTGCCCTGGCGATGCGCCGGGCTTGCTGCTCGATCGGCAGGTCAATGTGATAGCCGGGGGTCATCGGCGCCGCGTAAAACGTGAAGGCCGGAAACATGCCCGATGCCGTGCGCACCTTCAGCCAGCGGAAGGATTTCAAGTCTTCGTGATAGGCGCACTCGCGCCGCAGCAGGCGCTCCATCTGTGCCTGGTGGTCGCTGTCAGGCAGCCGGAATACCACGCCGTCGCAGCTGCCGCCGCGATCCAGCGCCAACATCAAACCAGGTTGCTGCGGAGTGGCACGCCAGCGCACGATGTCGAGGCAAAACGACCGCCGCCAGCCATGGGTGCGGCCACGCTCGGCATGCTCATGTTCAAAAGCTTGTTTCCAGATCAACGAGCCGTAAGCAAAAACCCTAATTGGCCCGCCGCCCAACTCGTCGAGAAAGTTCCGGGCTGCTGTGGCGAAATCTTCGTCGCTCATCTGGGCAAAGGCGGCTTCGGGTCCGGAATCAGGTTCCATCCGTTCGACGGCGGCCACCAGCTTTTCCGTCAGTGCCAGTCTTGGAGGAGCTTTCGGCATCTCAGTCTGTTCCCGCAGGCGCCGCATCCGGGTGCATGGCGCGGATTTCAGCCGCCACCAAATGTTGAAGCTCCCACAAATATGAATCGTGGATGCCCTGTTGTTCCAAACTCGCCACTGTCTGTTGCAGATAAGCCGCGCCTGAGCCGCCAAAGCCGGCAGCCCGCGCCAGCATATGAGCCTGCTGATGAATATCATGCTTTACGTGGAACGTATCACCACGCATTCCAGCATAAAAGGTCAGTGTTTTCCGCCGTTCACCTGCGATGTCGACGCTCACCCAGCGCCACGGCGGACGTGACCGGCGAAACGGCACTTCGCGGCGGAACAGTTTTTCGATTTCGGCGGCGGGATTGGCATCGGCCAGACGGAACACCTCGCCCTTACAACAACCGCCTTGCTCCAGCGCCAGCATCAGGCCCGGCTGTTCGGGCGAGCCGCGGAACCGGTTGATCTCCATGCAGAAGGAACGGTGCCAGCCGCGCACTGTGGCATGGCGGCGCTCGACAAATTCAAAACCGGGGTTCCACAGCAGCGAACCATAACCGAAAATCCAGATAGGCCGTTCGGGATGGCTGCTCAAGATACCGGATACCGCCGTTGCGATATCCTCGGCTGTCACCCGCACCCGGCCGGGGTCATCCGGTAAATGATCCTGGGACACAATCCGGTCAACGCGGGCAACCAGACCAGCCGTCAAATCCAGCTTCGTCCGCATTTCGCCCCTGCCCGCTAGTTGCTCTGGGCCTCGGGGCCGCCCAGCTGCCGCAGCACCAGCACCATGGTGGCATGGGCTTCGCCTTCCCCTACATTTACGATCTTGTGCGGCAGGTCGCCGCGAAACCTGAGGGTCTCGCCCAGCTTCACGCGCTTCACGTGTTCGCCGGTCGTGACCTCGATTTCGCCTTTCAGCAAGTAGAGATGTTCGACGGTGCCCGGCGGGTGCGGATCGGATTCGAGCACGCCGTTGGCCTTGGCGCGGAAATCATACCATTGCACTTGCTCCACCAGGTTCAGCGGCCCGGCGATGGCGAGGCGGCACAGGCCATCCTGGCTTTCCAGCATGGGGACACCGGATTTCAGCTGGTGCTCCAGGAACAACTGCTGGTCGTCGGTGCGCAGAACCTCGTCAATCGTTGTGTCGAGGGCCCGCGACAGCCGGTAAACGGTTGACAGGGTTGGATTTGTTTCGTTACGTTCGATCTGCGAAATGATCGATTTGGCAACGCCTGACTGTTCCGAGAGGTCGCCCAGAGACATGTTGTAGGCTTTGCGCAACCTCTGGATGGTCTTGCCCAATGACGGCGTCGGATCAAAGTCCTGTGAACCTGCTGGTTTTTTACCGCGACGCGTTGACATTTCGCCGTCCTGTACTTAGAACTAGTGTTCGTTAAAACGAACACCACCGATGTTCGGTGTTCTGTCTGCCCTTCTGTTAGCGCGGTTTCGTTTTGAAGATCAAACGAATTCGTCATTGGTGGAGCGGGCTTGTACGGAAGACCGAACGTTTGAAGTAGCGAACAGGCCCATGAGCAAGATCAAGGTTATCGACCAGAACGGCATCAGCCACATCCTCGACGCCGTCGAGGGCTGGCGGGTCATGGAAATCATCCGCGAGCACGGATTTGAAGTCGGCGGCCTGTGCGGCGGCGCGTGTGCCTGTGCGACGTGTCATGTCGAAGTGAGCGATGGCTGGCTGGAGAAACTCCATCCCGCCAACGATGACGAAGAAGCCATGCTCGACAATGTGCCGGTCCTCTCCAACGGGTCGCGCCTGTCCTGCCAGATCATCTACACGCCAGAGCTTGACGGTCTCGAAGTCAAGCTGGTCGCCAACGGTTGAGGTTTATGCCATGCGCTATTTTCCCATATTCTTTGACCTGAAGCAGCGCCCCGTCACCGTCATCGGTGGTGGCGAGGAAGCACTGCGCAAGATCCGCCTGCTGCTCAAGACCGAAGCGGTGATCGCCGTCATCGCCCCTGCCCTGCATGACGAGTTGGCCGCCGAGCTACGCGTCAACTGGATGGCGCGGCATTATCATGCGTCGCTGATCGAGGGTGCAGCGCTGGTCTATTCGGCGGATGCAAGCTTAAACGACCGGGTTGCGGCGGATGCCAAGGCGCTCGGCATCCCAGTCAATGCTGTGGACAATCCGGGCATCTCGACCTTCATCATCCCGTCGATCGTCGATCGCGACCCGGTGGTCGTGGCGATTGGCACGGAAGGCACGGCCCCCATTCTAGGCCAGGGCCTCCGCGCTCGCATTGACGCGCTGCTGCCTTCGAAGCTGGGTGAGCTGGCGCGTGCCGCATCTGACTTGCGCGCCCGTGTCGCCGAGACCGTTCCGGTTGGCAACCAGCGCCGTGGCTTCTGGCATCGCTTCTTCTTTGGCGAACCGCGAAACGCCTTTCTGGCGGGCGAATCCTGCAATTACCTCGCAGGTGTCGAGGGACTGTTCATTGAGCAGGGGGCCAAGCCCGTTGGCCGCGTATCCTTCGTCAGCGCCCGTTCGGATGACCCTGAAGACCTGACCATCAAGGCGCAGCGCAGGCTGCATGAGGCCGACGTGATCGTCCATGACCGTGCCATCCCCGCCGCTTTGCTCGAAATGGCGCGGCGCGATGCGGTGCGGATGCCGGTCAAGGGCGAGTTGTTCGATGGCGCCACAGATCTGTTGATTGCTGAGGCAAAGGCTGGAAAGCTGGTCGTCCGTCTATCGGTTGCTGACGTCTCGCTGGAGGAAACCGTATCGGTCGCGGCGGAAGGCATCGCCTTCGAAACCATCGCCTCGGTGGCGCTGCCGAAAGAAATCAAGCAAGCCGACATCGTTGCCTTCCCCATCCGCGATGATATTCGCGACGCCATATTGAGAGCCGCATCATGACATCAACCGAAAAGGGCCAGCTCGTCACCGCCAATCGTCTGCGGGACGGCATTGCCGTCTTCCTCACCCGTTCCGGCCAGTGGAGCGAGACCATCGATGACGCCGCGCTGGCGCTTGAACCGCAAGCCGCGGCGGCACTTGAAGCGCGCGCCAAGGACGACGAGAAGGCAACGCTGATCACCGGCGCTTATTTGATCGACGCCGAACGCCTGAGTGGCCGGGTGCGGGCTGCCCACATCCGCGAGCGCCTGCGCGCCCTTGGACCGACTGTAAGACTGGACCTCGGCAAGCAGGCCGAAGGCACCGGCGGCGGCTTTGCCGCACCCGAGGGAGTGTAAGCATGTACCGCTATGACGAGTTCGACCACCAGTTCGTCCGTGACCGGACGAACCAATTCCGCAACCAGGCTGACCGCCGCCTGAAGGGCGAACTGACTGAGGACGAGTTCCGGCCCTTGAGGTTGATGAACGGACTTTATCTGCAGCTTCACGCCTACATGCTGCGGGTCGCCATTCCCTATGGCACGCTGTCATCGAAACAGATGCGGCAGTTGGCCTTCATTGCCGACAAGTGGGACAAGGGCTACGGCCACTTCACCACCCGCCAGAACATCCAGTACAACTGGATCAAACTCGAGGACACCGCCGACATTCTCGATGCGCTGGCCGACGTCGAGATGCATGCCATCCAGACCTCGGGCAATTGCATCCGCAACGTGACGACGGATCACTGGGCGGGTGCCGCCGCTGATGAGATCGCCGATCCGCGGCCCGTGGGTGAATTGCTGCGGCAATGGTCTTCGCTCCATCCTGAGTTTTCCTTCCTGCCGCGCAAGTTCAAGATCGCGGTGACCGGGGCACCGAATGATCGCGCCGCCGTCAAGGTGCATGACATCGGGCTCCGCCTGCACAAGAATGCCGAAGGCGCCATCGGCTGGGAAGTGATCGTCGGCGGTGGCTTGGGCCGCACGCCGATGATCGGCGTCACGGTGCGTGA
>JANLTS010000362.1:0-5799 GCA_031363045.1 Hyphomicrobiales bacterium | reverse complement strand
GATCGACAGCATCAGCACCAGCGACGCAACTGCGGTAGATGCAGATGCAGAACGGCTTCGTGATCTGGCCAGTGAAGCTCCGATCGTCAGATTGCTGACGAGATTGATCACCACGGCGGTGGACCGCGAGGCGTCGGACATTCACATTGAGCCCGTCCTCGACCATATCCAGGTCCGCTTGCGGATCGATGGCACCTTGCAAATGGCCGAGCGCCTCGACAAGACCTTGCAGATGGGCCTGACCTCGCGGGTAAAAATCCTGGCGCGCCTCAACATCGCCGAACAACGGCTGCCCCAGGACGGCCGCATCCGATTTCCCGTCAAGGGCAAGGAGATCGATTTCCGGGTATCGACCTCGCCCACACTCTATGGCGAAAGTATAGTGTTGCGTATCCTTGATCGAAGGGAAATGGCGCTGAACTTTGCAGCACTGGGGTTTTCCTCAGAAGCCGAAACACAATTGCGGCGCTTGATCGCCTCACCCAATGGCATTTTTCTGGTCACCGGTCCCACCGGCAGCGGCAAGACGACGACGCTCTATGCCGCTCTGTCGATTCTCAACCAGACCGAAAGCAAGCTCTTCACGGTTGAGGACCCGATTGAGTATCATCTCAAAGGCGTCAACCAAATTCTGGTGCGGCCACAGATCGGACTTGATTTTGCAGCCGTGCTGCGATCGATCCTCAGGCAAGATCCCGATATCATCATGGTTGGCGAAATCCGCGATAGCGAGACGGCCAAGATCGCAGTGCAAGCTGCCCTTACCGGTCATTTGGTCTTGTCGACCCTCCACACCAATTCCGCCGTGGCCTCGATCACCCGGTTGCGTGATATGGGCATTGACAGCTTTCTCCTCGGTGCGACCTTGCGCGGCGTGCTGGCGCAGCGGCTGGTGAAAAAACTCTGCCCGAAATGCAAAGTTCCCGCTTCTCTTGATCAGGCGGCAAACGGCGCGCAATTAAATGATGGCGGTTTCCGTCCCATCGGCTGTCAACACTGCAACGGCACCGGCTATCGCGGCCGCACCGTTATCTACGAATTGCTCGAGATCACCGAGGCGATCCGCCGGGCCATTCTCGAAGATCGACCGGAAGCCGGGATCGAGAGTCAGGCGAGCGATGCGGACATGAACTTGCTGGCCCATTCCGCTAGAGCTAAGATTACAAGTGGCGAGACATCGGCAGAAGAAGTGCGGCGTGTATTGGGTGACGTGGCAGTCTGATGCGCATCCGCTATCAGGCACTGGGCGCTGACGGAAAAGTTCAACAAGGCTTCCTTGATGCCGAAAGCTTGGCTTTGGCGCTAGAGCTCCTGCGGCGTCAGGGCGTGGTGCCGTTCCTAGCCGAGCCTGCAACCGAAAAGCAAAGCGCCGCAATTCTGCGCTTTGGCAAATCATCTTCCAAAACCAGCCTCGCCTGGCGGGCACAGTTCATCCAGCAATGCGCCACGTTGCTCGGCGCCGGAATTCCCCTCGACCGGACACTCACCATTCTCGAGTCCCAGGCGCCGGACAGTCGCAAGAAAGGTCTGTTGGACCACATTCGCGCCGCCGTCTCGTCGGGCCGAACGCTTTCCAATGCCCTTTCATTGCGTGAAGCGGGTTTCCAGCCAGACGAGATTGGGCTGGTCAAGGCAGGTGAGCAAACGGGCTCAATCGTTCCAGTACTCGAGGATTTGAGCCGCGTACTTGAAGGGCGAATGGAACTCAAGGGCAAGATCATCTCGACACTAATCTATCCAGCCTTCCTGCTGGCGCTGGCGCCACTGTCTCTTGCCATCATCGTCATTATCCTTGTGCCGAGTCTCGAGCCCCTGTTCGAAAGCTCCCGCGCCGAGATGCCACTCGTTCTGCGCCTGCTGTCTGGCGTCTCGACGGAACTGCGCGAGCGCGGCCTTCTGTGGCTTACGGCAACCCTTCTTGCTGTCGTCGCCGCAACACTCGCCCTGCGCCGCGACGGTGCGGCAGCCTTACTACATCGCCTCGTCCTCAGACTCCCAGTCGCCCGGACCATCGGACGGAATGTCGAAGCCTCCCGCATCTGCCGTTCGCTCGCGGCCCTCCTCAAAGGTGGTGCTTCGTTGCAATCCGCCATGGATGCTGTTGCCGATATCGCCATGACGGCCGAAAGCCGCGCTGAGATCATCGCGGCGCGCGATGCCGTCGTCAGCGGCAAACGCCTCGCCCAGGCAATGACCATGATCACGGCGCTGAAGCCCGAGGCCATCCAGATGATTGCCATTGGCGAAGAAACCAACCGGTTGGAGCCATTGCTCAGCCACATCGCCGATGCTGAACAAAAGTCTGGCGAGCGCTACATCGAACGGCTGATGACCATCGCCACGCCACTTCTCACCATTCTGGTAGGCGGCATGGTGGGCGGCGTGGTGATGTCGATCATGAGCGCTATTCTCTCGCTCAATGATATGGCTGTGCGATGAAAGACCCTAAGGATGAGGATGGCTTCACGCTCACCGAGATGCTGGCTGTCATTGCCATCATCGCCCTCACGGCTATCCTGTCGCTACCCTACTCGCTCAAATCGGGAGCCGCCCGCAGGCTCGATGCCGCAACCAACATCATTGCGGCCAAGCTTCGCGAAACGCGGAGCCTAGCACTCACCGCCAATGAACCCCGCACTCTTACGTTCGATCTGGACTCCAATACACTCACCCGCGCCGAAGACACACCGCTCTACACGCTCCCGGCGTCAGTTCGCCTCAGTATGACGACCGCCGATAATCTGATCACGGAGCACCGGGGCGGCATCGCCTTTTTCGCCAATGGCGGCGCCACCGGCGGAACCTTATTGCTGACTGACGGTGACCTCACGCGCCGCATCGCCGTCAACTGGCTGACCGGGGCCATCGTCATCGACTCGGAAGCCGCGCCATGAGTGCACCAGAGAATAGAGAAGCGGGCTTCACCTTGGTCGAAACATTAGTGGCCTTCACCATTCTCTCCGCTGCCATCATCGTCTCTTTCCAGATCTACTCCGCAGGCCTTCGCCAGCAAGCAGCGGTAGAAGACCGAAAGGCCCTGATGGCAGTAGCCCGCCATGAGTTGGTCCTTCTGGCGCTTGAACCCGCACTGAAGGCTGGCACCGTTCGCGGCAAGGGTTGGGAAATCACCATCGCGGCGATTTCCGCCAGCCGCGGTCAGGACCAGATTTTGCTGCGTCCCTTCCATGTTACGTTTCGCAGGATGGATGGAGACGGGGCGGTTACTGGTGAGCCGTTGCTTGACACCGTGCTGCTGGCAAGACCCGAAGCCCCATGAAACCAGGAACCAGCGGTGAAGACGGATTTACGCTTGTTGAGCTTCTTGTCTCGCTGGCCCTTCTGGCGCTGATGGTGACCTACGCGGTGTCTTCCATTTCGACCTTGCGCCAGTTGAACCGTATCTCCGGAATGGCCGCGGCCCAGGACGAAGTCGATGCCGTGCAGCGCTATTTGCGACAGGATATCGGCGATCTCCGAGTCATGTTCGAAACCGGGCAGAATGGCGACCAGACACTGATCTTCGATGGCGCGATGCAGTCACTAACCTTCATCGGCGGTTCGGATGGCACGCGGGAGACCGGCGGGCTCTATCAGGTTCGAATCTATTTGAATGATACAGGCAGCCTGATCGCCGAGCGCCAACTCCAACAGACCCAACCCGTGGGACCGGTCAACAGCGTTGTGCTGCTGCGCGAAGTCAGCGCGCTGCGATTTACCTATGCCGGGCCACCAGGGCATGGCGGCATGACCACCTGGCTAGAGAATTGGCCCAAAGGCAACGTCCTTCCGGATGCGGTGCGGATCGAGGTTCAATTCAAACCGGAAGACAGCCGCCGATGGCCAGAGGCTCTGGTTCTCGTCCGTGCCGCGCGATGACGGCCGATCACCGGAATCCATCCACAGGCAAGCGCAATTCCTATTGAGTTGACATTGCGTCATGCAAACCGTTGTAATAGGCTATTCCGTATACTGGAGGTTCCCATGAAGTTCGCAGCAACACTCGCCGTCGCTTTCGTGTTTCCGTTATCTGCCGCCATGGCAACCCCCGTCTCGCTCACCTTCACCAACATGTCTGGCGAAGCCATCACCGCGATCACCGCAACGCCCAAGGGCGAGACACTCGAAACCCCCGCCAACCTGCTCGGAGGCCCCATCGCGGCAGGCGAACCCGTCACCGTGACCCTCGACCTCGCCGAAGGCCAATGCATTTTCGACGTCAGCTTCACCTTCGCCTCCGGCACGGTGAATGACCGGCCAGACACCGATCTGTGCCAAACGGATGGAATCGTCGTGGAGTAGGAATTCGAGCCGCAATCAAGTTCGTCGTAATCATAGGTCCAGGCACTGGGTCCAGGCACTGGCTGGATCAGGCGACGCGATCTCCAGGATCATGCTCTTGGCATTGCGGGCATAGGTCTGGTCGAGGTGGCTGACCCCGGCCTTGGTGGTCACAATCCGGTTCAGCCAGCGGCACTCAGATTATCGTCCTATTTTATGCACTGTCACCGGAATCCTTACGTCGTAGAACGGGACTACTGTCAGTCATCGATCGAAAATACAGTGAAGTCTCTCCTGTTTTCGCAAATCTATCAATCTCCTCAACGCGCACTAGCGCCTTACTTACCTCTCTCTCTGCCGCAGTCCGTGCTGAGAAAATGCGCGAAAAATATCCAATATGAAACCATCGCTCTACCATTCCGGTAGCCGTCGAAGCTCGATACTTCGGTACGTTGAACCATGCTTCGCTGGCATCTCCCGCGACGGTAGTGAATTTTACCAAATCATCTATGACGTCGAAATTAATGACAAATGCCGGAGTTCCACGTCTGTCCCACTGAAATTGGATAACATCTATTTGGTTTTTTGACCGACGATAGTAATTGGTGGCGAAACCGCCCTTTCGCGGCCTGAATGCCCGAAAGGCCATATCCTCCAGAAGGGGTGTCATCCGATTCTGCAATTCTGCTACGAGCAGTCCTTTGAGTTGACTATCGCACTTGGTGCGAAATAGAAATGTAGGAATTAATGGCATGTGATCACGGTGTCTCCATATCGTCCGACTTGTCCGATCCGCAGTCGGATGATGACTGGCACGAATTCGAGCCCTCAGTGCTGCCAACCGCGACGGGTGCGCCCGATAGGGCGCCAATTTCAGTTCCGTTGCTCTGAATCACTCTGTAGTTATTGATCTGGTTTACAGCTTTCTGTTGTGCCTTGGTCAAGTTGGGACTCGATGCAGGCGCCATGGTGAATTTTGATTCCACATTATACTGTGTTCCCGTAAAGGCATTTTTGGTTTGAATGTCTACAATCGTTTTTTTTGGACCAGGTCCGGTTAACCCCACTTTCGCTTGTAACTGAGTGGGAACGTTTCCTCTTAGCAATTCTTTGGTACCGGCCATAACCTCACCGATATCGCCCTTTGTCTGTTTCGATAGAGAACCCACAATTGCTTTTCCTGAGACTTGGCCGATCTTTCCGCCCACGGCGCCTAGTGCGGCCTCCGTTGCAACTTCTCTAGCGTCCGGCATCTCGCCTTTCAATGCAGCATTCAACACCGAATGCGTTGCACCGCCTGCCGCACCGCCGACGACCGGACCAGTATGAAGCGTGACTTCGGCTGTAACCGCACCAGACACTGCTGCATTTCCGTAATCACCTATGCTTGACAGTTCCCCATTCCAAGCGTCGATTGCTGCTTGAACAATTATTCCGCCGAGGGCTCCTCCGATGATTGCGAAGCCATCATCAATTCCGAACCAATGCCCATTGGGATCACTCCCATTGACCGGATTGTTC
>JANLTS010000325.1:0-6228 GCA_031363045.1 Hyphomicrobiales bacterium | reverse complement strand
TTGATGGTCTTGGAAATCGAACTGTCGACGTGCTTTTGAACTGCTGCCTGCATCGCCAGATGATCGGATGGCGTCAGGGTCTCCGCTGTTACAAATACATCCGGCAATGCTGTGCTCTCGCCATGCATCTGCCACCACAAGGCCGCCGCGTAGTCGGTCACCGTTTCCGTCCGGCTGCTGCCATCGGCTTGCAAAATCTTGCGCTCATAGCGAATGCTGAAGATCGGTTCGACACCACTCGAGATATTTCCAGCCAGCAGCGAGATTGTGCCAGTCGGCGCGATTGAGGTCAGGAGCCCATTACGAATGCCGTGCGTTGCAATGGTTGATCGGATGGCCGGCGAAAGTTTGGATGCGTGACCGGAAGAACCGAACGCCTTCGCGTCGAAGAGCGGAAAGGCTCCGCGCTCCTTGGCAAGATCGGCACTCGCCATATAGGCAGACGTCTCGATGCGTTCCATCCAGTGCGCCCCGGCAGAAGCCGCATCTTCGGCACCATAACGCAGGCCGCACATGGCCAGCGCATCGGCGAGACCGGTAACGCCCAGTCCGATCCGCCGTTTGGCCCTGGCTTCTGCCTGCTGCTGCGGCAGTGGATAGCGGGAGACATCAATCACATTGTCCATGAAGCGCACGGCCAATGCCACAGCGCTTGCAAGCTCATCTTCCTTCAATCGGGCTTCCGGTGAAAACGGTGCATCGACAAAACGCGTGAGATTGATCGAACCCAGCAGGCAGGCGCCATAGGCAGGCAGTGGCTGCTCACCGCATGGGTTGGTGCAATTGATCGTCTCGCAATAGGCGAGATTGTTTTCCGCATTGATGCGGTCAATGAAGATCACGCCAGGCTCGGCATAATCATAGGTTGCCCGCATGATCTTGTCCCACAACACGCGGGCGGGAACCGTCCGGTAGACGAGGCCCTCAAATATCAAGGGCCATTCGGCATCGGCTTTCACGGCAGCCATGAAACTGTCAGTGACCAGAACCGACAGGTTGAAGTTTCGCAACCGCGTGGCCGTCTGCTTGGCCATGATGAAGGCTTCGATATCGGGATGATCGCACCGCATGGTGCCCATCATCGCTCCGCGCCTGGTGCCTGCCGACATGATGGTGCGGCACATCGCATCCCACACGTCCATGAAACTGATCGGTCCGGAGGCATCGGCACCGACACCCTTCACCGGCGCCCCACGCGGCCTGATACTGGAGAAATCATGGCCGATGCCGCCGCCCTGCTGCATGGTCAGTGCGGCTTCCTTGAGGGCGGTGAAGATGCCATCGAGCGAATCCGGGATCGTTCCCATCACGAAGCAATTGAACAGCGTCACCTGGCGGCCAGTGCCGGCACCCGCCATGATCCTGCCCGCAGGAAGGAAGCGGTAGTTCTCCAGAATTCCGTAAAAGTCTGTGGCCCGCTTCTGCCGCTCGCCGACCGGCTCCATCTGCGCCACGGCGTTGGCGACCCGCCGCCAGGTATCCTCGATTGTTTGTTCGGTGGATGTGCCGTCCGGGTCTTTCAGGCGATACTTCATGTCCCAGATCTCGCGAGAGATCGGGTCAAGCGCAGATTGGCCAAAGCTGTCCATCATGTGTCCTCCGGGGGGAGACGGATCGTAACCTTTCGGACTCGAAGAGTCGAGAGTTTGTTCTCTATTTGTCCCGAGCCAGTTGTGCCCGGCCTTCAGCCACCAGTTTGGCCGTTTCCGCCTCGATGACCGCTTGCAGGCGCGGTTGAAACACCTTCTTGGTCAATCCTGGTGGAATCGCCTCGAGAAAGGAAATCACGATCGTTCCCGGCCGACGGAGAAACTGCCGCCGTGGCCAGAACAGGCCAGAGTTCAAGGCAAAGGGAATGCACGGGACCTTGAGCGACGTATAAAGTGCGGCGGCACCAGGCTTATAGGCTGGTGGATCATCGGGTGCGCGCCGTGTTCCTTCCGGCATGATGACGATCTGACGCCCGGCTCCGACTTCTACAGCGGCACGATCAAGCATGGTGCGCAGGGCGCGGCTTCCGGTGGAACGTTCAACCGGGACCATCCTGAATTTGTGGATGAACCAGCCGTAGAATGGAATCCACGTCAGTTCCTTTTTCAACACAACGGCCGGATCGTCGAGCAGCGGCAGGATTGCAAACGTCTCCCACAGCGACTGATGCTTGCCCGCGACGAGACAGGCACCTGCCGGGATGTTCTCGCGTCCCCTGACTTCAATTCTGACGCCAGCGATGATGCGCAGCCAGAAGAGCGAGTTTGACGCCCAGGCCTGCAATGCCCTGATGGCCCATTTGCGCGGTGTGAAAAAGAACCATGACCCCAGCACCAAAAACAGCACCAGATTGATATAGAACACAAGATTGAACAGTACCGAGCGGATATAGATCACATCGCACCACCCAGGCGCCGCAGCAAGGTGACGCGCGACGTCACCAGGCAGATGGCAGTCGCTGCGACCGGAACAGCAAACAGCACGCCATAACTCCAGATCGCGATATCGGGTGATGCAAACAACAGGCTCCGGCTGGCGGCGGCAAAGCCATTTCCCGCTTCAACGCCGGTCATTCCAAGAAGCAGGAAGGTGAGCAGGCCCATGAACACGCCCATGAACCCCGAGAGCAAACCCGAACGCAGAAAGCGGCCATCGATCTGCCGGGCAATGTAGCTGTTGCGCGCGCCCACCAGATGCAAAAGCTCCACAACCGGTCGGTTGGCTTGCAGCACGGCGCGGGTTGCAAACACCACAATTGCAATCGCCGAAACACTGATCAGCAGCAGGATCGCATAGGAGAGTATGGTGAGGGCGCGTGCCATGCGGGTCAATTCGGCCTCCCACTTGCGGTGCGTATCGAGATGCACGCCTTGGGCCTCCGCCAGCCGGTCCTCGAGAACAGCAAGATCAGGTGGCGCCTCTTCATCGGTGACAACCCGGATCAGGCGTGGAACGGGAAGCCCCTCGAGCGACCCCTCGCCGAGCCACGGCTCCAGCAGTTTCGCCCCAACTTCGGGGCCTAAGACTTCAACCGTAATGATGCCCGGGAAACCATCGAGGATCTTTCGCACCTTCTCGACTTCCGCATTGATATCGACTGACTTCACCTGCCGCACCTGAACCGTCATCTCGCGGGCCAATCCGCTGGTCCAGTTGGTCACCGCGCGGTCAACGAGAATCAGGGCACCGATTGCCAGGCACGCCAGATAACTCATGACGGCCATGGTTACAGTCAGTGATTTGAGGGAGGCGACGTTGGATGGAATGATGGGGCCTGGTTTCATTGCAGGTCGAGAACTCCCTGCTCAAGATGCATCGCCGGTTTGGTGGCCTGGCGGATCAGCGCCTTGTCATGGGTGGCAATCAGCATCGTCGTGCCAAGCCGGTTTAGTTCAAGGAACAGATGCAGGAGACGTTTTGCCAGCACCGGGTCCACGTTGCCAGTCGGTTCGTCGGCCAGCAGCAATTGCGGTTTGGCGATGACGGCGCGGGCAATCGCCGCGCGCTGCTTTTCGCCACCTGACAGCACCGGCGGAAATGCCCTGGCCTGATGCGACAGACCTACCCAATCCAGCAGGTCCATGACATCGCGCTTGTAGCTCTGCTCGCTCTTGTTGGCGACGCGGAGCGGCAGGGCGACATTGTCGAAGGTCGAGAGATGGTCCAGCAAGCGGAACTCCTGAAACACCACGCCGATGCGCCGCCTGATCAACGGCAGCTTGTCCTGGGCAATCGATCTCACATCCTCGCCGAATATCCGCAACGATCCACGTGTCGGTTGCAGCGACAGAAACAGCAGTTTCAACAAGGATGATTTGCCCGCTCCCGAGGGGCCTGTGAGGAAATAGAAATCTCCCGGCCGCATGACAAAGCTCACGTCCCGGAGAATCTCCGGCCCCCGTCCATATCGAAGTCCAACACCCTCAAGCTGCAACACGGCAAACCTCGCAAATTCAGACGCCTTTATCGGACGCGACATTTAACGTGGCATTAACCCTAACGGCGATTTAATGCCGCTGCGGCGCATTATTCCAGGATGTCCCGCCAAGGGTTCAATTCTTCAGCCATGATCATCCGTTGCCCATCCTGCTCCACCCGGTTCGACCTTCCGGCATCGCGGTTCGATGTCGATGGCACCATGATCAAATGTTCGGTTTGTGGCCATGGCTGGATCGAGGGCCGGGCCATCGAAATCGCCCGCGAGCCGGTGTCCCAACTCCCGGCCATCAGCGAACCGGCCTATGAGCCGGACTATGAAATCCGCCGGTTGGTCGAGGCTAATCGCGATGCGCAAGAAGCATTCGCAGCCAAGCGCAAGCGCCGCCGCGTTGCCGCCATCGCCTGGGCTGGCCTGGCTCTCGTCGCCACGGCTCCCGTCGCCTTTGCCCTGGCATTCCCCGAGACCGTTGTCTGGGCAGCACCCGCCACCATTTCTGCCTACAAGGCCATCGGACAGGATGTGAATGTCTATGGCCTCGCCATCCGCAATGTTGAAATGCAACATCTGATCATCGATGGCAGCCGGGTCATTGCCATCAAGGGCGATGTCGCCAATATCTCCCAGGGCACCCGCAAGATCCCGTGGCTGCGTTTCGGGCTGAAGGATGCGAAAAATGCCGAGGTCTACTCGTGGCAGCTCGATACCGCCGCGCGGCCTCTCAATCCCGGTGAAATCACCGGATTTGTCACCCGCATTGCGTCGCCTCCTGAAACTGCGGGAGAAGTCGAAATTCGATTTGCCCGGGCAAATGAAATCAGCTCAACTGCCGGACCATGAGTGAAATTGTCATCGATGGCCATCGTATCGGCGTGTTGTTCTCGGCCGGCGAAATTGCCGCCCGCGTCACGGAAATTGCCGTCGAGATCGCGGCCCGGAAACCCAGCAACCTGCTGGTCGTTCCCGTCCTCAAGGGAAGCTTTGTGTTTGCGGCCGACTTGATCCGCGCCATGCATCATGCCGGGCTGTCGCCGGAAGTCGATTTCATGATTCTGTCGAGCTATCGCAAGTCGCAGAAATCCTCAGGGCAAGTGAATGTGCTGCGCGACATCGAAACCGATGTGAAGGGCCGCGACGTGTTGTTGATCGACGATATTCTCGAATCGGGACGGACGCTGGCCTTTGCCAAGGACCTGTTGAATGCGCGCGGTGCGAAGTCGACCCACACGGCGGTGCTGCTGCACAAACCGGGTCATCTGGCGGCGCATATTGCGGCTGATTTTCAGGGTTTCCTGTGCCCAGACAAATTCGTCGTCGGCTATGGCATGGATATGGCCCACCAGTTCCGGGAATTGCCTTTTGTCGGACATGTGATCCCCGCCTCAGGTTCCTAACGAAACACCACGCCGGTTGCAAAACCAGCGGCCACAACCAGCGATCCCAGCATGAATCCTATCAGCACAGACAAGAATGCCGCATTCCTCGACCGTTCCTGCTTATCCTGACGAATCCTTATGATTGCCTGAATCGTCAGTTCCTCAAGATGTTCCCGGGAAAGCTCCCGGACGCCTTCAAACGCGCGATCACTCATTGCAAAGCCCTATTCATGGCTCCCAATCAGCAATTCTCATGCCACACGCCAGACGTTGCCTCGGTATCAACCCAGAAGAACGCCCACCACGATGGCCATCAGCAGCGCGGTCAAGAGAAACCGCAAACTGACACTGAACACATGTCCCGAGAACCGCGCCTCTCTATCGGCCCACCATTCTCCCTTCTCGCGATTGGAACCGGGGTCAATTTCAAGTGCCAAGTTCAAGTCTTCAGCGCTCGCAGTGTATGGTTCAGGATACAGCGAGTTCACCTGCCCAACATAGGCTGAAGGATAACGGCGTTCTTCACCCTGAACGCCGACCGTGGATTGCACACTTGAGTATGAAATTTGAGCAAGCAGCCGGCGATCGAAGATCTGCCTGGGGCCGACCTTGTCAAAACTGGACTCCTTGTTGTCCAACATGTGACTCCGCAACAACAAGGGATCGGGAATGAGCCGCATCAGCGCTGCTTCCCCACTCTCGCCACTGTCATGCCTGCTTGTACCAGCCGTGATTTCGCTCAGGAGTATCAATGTTCGGTCAGGCAGCGTTGCCAGACTTTGCTTATGGCCTTGCATGACTCTTATTTCTTATTTTCATTGCCAATCCAATTCGTCCGTATGTCTTCCTTGCGAACAAAATTCAATTGCTGGATCAGTACATGTCTGATCAGCTTAGCGCCAATCCGCTCGTTGGCTTCCGTCG
>JANLTS010000299.1:0-7077 GCA_031363045.1 Hyphomicrobiales bacterium | reverse complement strand
CGGCAAGCCGCCATCGAGGACGGCCACATCCTCGTGGCCGAAAACCTTGAACATCCACCAGGCGCGGGCCGCCGAAAACAGGCCCGCCTGATCATAGGCGATGACTTTCTTGCCGTCGCCGATGCCGAGCTTGCGCATGCGCGACGAGAATTTCTCAGGACTCGGCAGCATATGTGGCAGCCTAGTTTTAGTGTCGGAGAGGTCATCGATATCAAAAAACTTCGCGCCCGGAATATGGCCAGCGGCGAATTCCGCCCTGGCATCGCGCTTCGCCATGGGCAGATGCCACGAGGCATCGATGATGGTGATATCGGGCGAACCCAGATGGGCCGCGAGCCAGACGGTTGAAACGATGTTGTCACTCATGGTGGCCTCGGGAGAATGCGATACGGAAAGCAACCGGCGTTACCAAGTTTCCAGAATCGGGTCCCAAGTTACTAAGTTTAATGCTCTGGGTTTGGCCCTCATCCGCCCTGTCGGGCACCTTCTCCCATGGCTTCGCCACGGGCGAAGGCACATCGTCATAAGCGCCTTCTCCCGTTCGCAGAATGGGAGAAGGTCCCGACTGGGGGATGAGGGCAACGCCGATCGCCACGCTCATACCGCCTCGAACACCTCCGGCACATCCGGCACCATCTCCAGCCAAGACGGCACCGGCAATCCCTTTTCGCGCAGGAAGGCGGGGTTGAAGAGTTTGGAGGCGTATCTCGTGCCATAGTCGCAGAGGATGGTGACGATGGTGTGACCCGGTCCCATTTGCTGTGCCATGCGGATGGCACCGCCAACGTTGATGCCGGTGGAACCGCCCATGCACAGGCCTTCGTGTTGCAGCAGGTCGAAGGCGATCTGCACGGCTTCGGTGTCGTGAATCTGAAATGCCTCGTCGATGACGGCACCTTCAAGATTGGCGGTGATGCGGCCCTGACCGATGCCTTCGGTGATGGAGGAGCCCTCGGCCTTCAACTCGCCGTGCTTGTAGTAATTAAAAAGTGCCGCACCCATCGGGTCGGCCAGCACCATCTTGATGTTCTTGTTGCGGGCCTTCAATCCCATGGAGACGCCAGCCAGGGTTCCGCCGGAGCCGACGGCCGAGACGAAGGCATCGAGCTTGCCATCGGTCTGCGCCCAGATTTCGGGGGCCGTCGTCTCGATATGCGCCTGGCGGTTCGCAACATTGTCGAACTGGTTGGCCCACACCGCGCCCATCGCCTTGGCCAAACGGCCGGAATATTTCACGTAGTTGTTGGGGTTCTTGTAGGGAACGGCGGGAACCTCGACCAGTTCAGCACCAAGCTGGCGCAACGCGTCCTTCTTTTCCTGGGATTGGGTCACCGGAATGACGATCACCGAGCGGAAGCCCATGGCATTGGCGACAACCGTGAGGCCGATGCCAGTGTTGCCGGCGGTGCCCTCGACGATGGTGCCGCCAGGCTTCAATTCTCCGCGCGCAATCGCATCCTTGATGATGAACAGGGCGGCGCGGTCCTTCACCGACTGGCCGGGATTCATGAATTCGGCCTTGCCCAGAATGGTGCAGCCTGTCAGTTCCGAGGCCTTGCGGAGCCTGATCAACGGGGTGTTGCCGATGGCGGCGATAACGTCAGCTTTGATATCCATGGCCATAGTGATGCCCCAGCGGGCGGTTGGCGTCAAATGTGGCGGCAGCGGGTCAGCCTTGACCTCTGTGGCCAATCTGCCTCACAAATGTCGGAGAGCCACGGACAAGTGTGATTCATGCCATTCCGCCTTGGGATTTTGATGTTGCTGCTAGCCCTGCTGCCCAGCGTGGCGGTGCGTGCCGAAGACGCTTATGTCTGCGATGACGATTGCCGCACTCTCATCTATGATTGGATTGCGGCAGACGTCGAGCATTTCGTGCCGGACAACCGGCTGCCCTCGGAACGCTTCGAATCGGAGTTGGCGGTCAAGGCCTGCGGCGTGGAGCGTGGGCCTGAACCCAAGGTTCATGCCATTGTGTTGGCACCGCTCTATCCGAAGTACCGCCTGATCGACAGCACCGTGAACAACGCCAATCTGCTGGCGAATTTCTTTGCCGATGCCGGAGTTGATCCGGCGTTCACGTCGAACTTGACCGGGCAAGATGTGACGCGAACCAAGATGATCGAGACTCTTTCGGCCTCGCTCAATTGCGTTCGTGAGCGCGATCAGGTGGTGCTGGTGATGACCGGCAATGCCGCGTCCTACGGCCTCTGGGTGGCGCCAACCTTCGAATTCCTGACCGGCTTCATGTGCCTGGCGGAAGACAAGGACGAAGCGCTGCAGGAATTGTGCGCGGCGGCGGACAGTTTGCCGGACGAAGCCAAGGTCATTATCGAGTCGGACTATCGCCAGGCTTTGGCCGATCACGACCAGATTGTGTTCTTTTCATCCGAGACGAAGGTTGATCTCGAAAATGGCCGCAATGACCCGGACATGCGGTTGATCGGCCTTGGCGCACTGGAAGTTTCAAACTACGTGGCGCAAATCCGCAATCGTGGTGCGGATGCCTTCGTCGTCATCGATGCATCCTATGCGGCGGCGTTCAATCTGCTCGAGTTGCAGCGCGATTCGGTACCCGATGGCGGCTGGTTCTGGAATGCGGCGCAAGAAGACGTGCCAGCCGCCCAGGATGTCAACCCGCGGCTTGTTCCGGTTTACGGAAGCGGGCATTTCGCGGTGTTCTACTCGTCGGCGTCAGACCAGATGACCAGCGAGGTACAACGGGGCGATGAGGACGCGCTGGTTGGGCCCTTGATCTTATCTTTCACCGAGGCCTTGCGTGAAGATTCCAGCCTGTCGCTGTCGCAACTGGCAATGCAGGTGACAGCAAAAATGAAGGAACTGGAGTTGGTAGAGACGCCGGTCTTTGCGTCATCGTCCACAACCTTCCGGTTCCTGGCGCCTGCCAGTGCACCGGCATCGGCTCCACAAGCGATCGAGATCATCTCGCCGGCGCCGACGCGCGGGGCGGCGGCCATTGAGGAAAAAAGCTTCACGCTGGTGGCGCGCTATTCGGGCAACGCCAAGGCGTTCAAGGCGGTGGTCGATGGCGATATTGTCAATGTCGATGCCAATGGGCAGTTCCGCCAGGAGATCAAGGATACAGGTGGCAAGCTGTCGATCCAAATCCGTGTGTTGGGGCAGAACTTCGAAACCCTTGCCGCCAGCGAGTTGAAGCTGCGTGAGGCCGAGGCCGAACCGATTGTCGCCACGGCGGCGCGCAAGCTGGCGCTGGTCATTGCCAACCAGGCCTATGGCAGCGAGGCATTCGCTCCGTTGAAGACACCGGTTGCCGATGCCGAGGCGGTGGTTGCCATTCTGAAACAGCGCTATGGCTTTGTGACCGAAGTCGGTAGCGGCAAGGACGCGCTCAACCTGTTTCTGAAAGATGCGAGCAAGGCGCAGATCCAGCAGGTGCTGTTCGAGCTCCGTCGGCGGCTGACACCGGAAGACCAGTTGCTGGTCTATTACGCCGGCCACGGTGAGAATGACCCTGATCTCGGGGCCTTCTGGGTGCCGGCCGATGGCCAGCCCAAGGCCGATTTCACCTGGATCGCGGCGGAGGAAATCACCCGCGAATTAAAGCGCATGAATGCCGGGTCAATCCTGGTGATTTCGGATTCGTGCTATGCGGGCGGCCTGTCGCGTGGCGGGGCGGAGGAGAAGGTTCCGGATGAGGCGCGCGACCGCTATCTCGCCAAGGCGTCGCGGCTCAAATCACGCCAGCTGATGGCGTCTGGTGGTGTCGAGCCGGTGGCGGATGGTGGCGGCAGCGGGCATTCGGTGTTTGCCAAGGCATTGATCGAGTCGTTGAAATCGATGCCGGACCAGACTTTCACGGCAAGCGAACTGTTCGAGCAGAAGGTGAAGCCCGCGATGATCGCGGCCGCCAATGCCCTGTCTGAGGGACAGACTCCGGGCTTCAACCGCATCGCCCGGGCCGGTGACGAGCCGGGTTCGGAGTTCGTTTTCCAGGCTGTTCAATGATACGGTTTTTGGCGGCAGCGCTGTTGCTGGCGCTGCTTGGAGTTGCAACACCCGCAAGCGCCGGGCTGGAAACGCCGAAGCCGGTTTGCGATGAGGCTTGCACGCAAGCACTGCGGCGCTTCGCCGACACTTACATGGCGGAGCATGCGCCACTGCTGGCCGCGTTGCCGGAACGCTTCGAGGCGGCGGCACTGGCCAGTGGCAAGGCTTGCCCGGCGCGGCCGCAATCCGGTGCAGCCGTCTATGGGGTTATGCTGGGGCCGGGCGAGATCAAGGGGCTCACCAAATTGCAAGGCCCCGCCAATGACATTGCCCTGATGGGGCAGGTGATGGCTGACCGTGGTATTACGCCGGATCTTGTTTTCACGGTTGAAGGTGTCAAAGCCGATCGCGCCGCGATGTTGGCCACCATGGCCAAGCCATTGCCGTGCCTGCGCGAGGGTGACCAGGTGGTGCTCGTTTATACCGGATGGGGCACGGTGTTTCCGCAGGAGTGGCTGGATTTCAACGGTTACTTCGCGAGCTTCTGCGCCGCTGCTTCAGATGATGCGGCGCGCGCTATCTGCGCCACGGTGAACGCCGCCGATGCCGATCAAGGCTTCGTGCAGTCTGTGAGCGAGGCAATTGACTGGGCGGTGAAGGATTGGCTGGTCAATGCCCAGCCGGTCAGCGCGTACCTGCCCGGCAATCGCCAGCATGTGTTGATCGCCAGCGACAGCCGCATTGGTGAAAAAGGCGTCGAGGTGTTGAATGGCGTGACCGCACTCGAGTTGTCGAACTTCGTGACCCGGGTGCGCAATCGCGGTGCTGACGCCGTGTTGATCATCGATACGCGACTTGCCGCATCGGGTGATCTCTATGCGCTGCAATCGCAGGCCTCGGCTTCGCCGGTGTGGGCGGCAAGTGGCGCCGCGATGATGCAGCACAAGGGATTCCCGCCAATTCAGGATGTCTATATCGAGAAGGGGCCGGTGGCGCTGTTCGGCAACGGCAATTATGCAGTGCTCTATGCCTCGAACGTCGACAGCGAGGCGTATGAATACCGCCAGGGTGAGGGCGCTGACGCCAAGCCGCTCGGGGCATTGATCTTCCGCGTTGCCGAAGCGCTCAGAGGCAACGTGGCGATCCGCTTCAAGGACATGGCGCTGGCCATCGCCACGTCGTTTGATGCCCATAACAGGAAAGTCGGGCAGGGCGGCGAACAGGACCCGCTGTTCCAGACCTCGAACCTCGACCTCACCTTGCTGGCGCCGCGTGCCGTCGCTCCACAGAAAAATCAGGGCAACATCGAGATCATTTCGCCATCGCCGAAGCGTGGAGCCTCAGCGCCGGAGGAACAGAGCTTCAGCGTTGTGGCGCGCTATACCGGCATGGCCAAGGCCCGCATGGCCATCATCGATGGCGATCTGGTGCCGGTTGATGGAAATGGCCAGTTCCGTGGCGACGTGACAGATGCGGGATCGAAATTCAGCGTGGCACTGCGGGTGCTCGGTGGCAATTACGAAACGCTGGCAACGGGTGAATTGAAACTGCGCGACAAGCCGGCCGAACCGGTGATCGCCGCGCCGGCGCGCAAGCTGGCGCTGATCATCGCCAATGACACTTACGAAAACGAAGCCTTTCCGGCGCTGAAAACGCCATTGGCCGATGCCGAGGCGATTGCCGCGATCCTGCGCCTGCGCTTTGGCTTTGCAACCGAAATTGACGGCGGGCAGGGACGGCTTGAGCTGTTCCTGCGCAATGCCACCAAGGCGCAGGTGCAGGAGATGCTGTTCCAGTTGCGGCGGCGATTGACGGCGGAAGACCAGTTGCTGATCTATTATGCTGGCCACGGCGAGAATGACCCCGATCTTGGCGCCTATTGGGTGCCGGTCGATGGCCAGCCGGATGCGGATTTCAGCTGGATCGATGCCAATGAAATCACCCGCGAGTTGAAGCGGATGAATGCCGCCGCGGTGCTGGTTATTTCTGATTCTTGCTATGCTGGCGGGCTGTCGCGTGGTGCCAACGGCCCAGTGCCGGAAACCCAGGCGCGCGAACGCTATCTTGCAAAGGCGTCGCGGCTGAAGGCGCGGCAATTGATGGCGTCCGGCGGCGAGGAACCGGTGGAGGACGGCGGCGGGGCTGGGCATTCGGTTTTTGCCAAGGCGCTGATCGATGCGCTGTCAGCGATGCCCGATCAGACCTTTACCGCCAGCGAGTTGTTCGAGCAGAAGGTGAAACCGGCGATGATCGCCGCCGCCAACGCGCTGACCGAGGGCCAGACGCCGGGCTTCAGCCGCATCGTCAAGGCGGGCGATGAGCCAGGTTCCGAGTTTGTGTTCCAGGCGACTGCCGCAGCAACGCCTTGAGCTTGCACAAAAGCGCCGGAAAGTGCTCGAAGTTTCAACGCAGTCAGGCTGCAGCTTGGCCCTTGCCCCGGCAAGAAGCTGTGTTAGTTTGGATGCAGGGGACAAAAGACTTTCACTCCGGAGGACTATTCTATGACGGCGCGTAAAATTTTCACTTTGGGCTGCGGTGCGGCTCTGGCGGCACTGTTCGTTGCGGGCGCGGCTCAGGCCCATGATCCCAAGGGCAAGGGCGGATTGCCCATGATCTACCAGAAACGGATCATGGAAGGCATGAAGGGCCTGGAAAAGATCGACGGCTCGGATCAGGCCAAGGGCATGTACAGCCGGCTGGTGCAATGGCCGCCGTCATTCGCCAAGCTGCGCGTGTGTTTCATGGGTGGTAATCCCGCCACCAACGACAAGGTGGCGGCAATTGGCCGGAAGTGGTCGGAAGATGACGGGATGGGCCTGAAGCTCGACTTCGGCAAACCCGGCAAACCACGCGCCTGCGATGCTGGCGGCCGCGAGTCACAAATCCGAGTATCTTACGACAAGCCGGGATATTGGTCGCAGTTAGGGCAAAACAGTGTGGTCTATACCGCCCAGGAAGAGCCCTCGATGAACCTCCAGGATTTCGACAAGGCCGATCCGGCGGTGCTTGACAATCCGGAAGCGACCGGAATTATCCTGCATGAGTTCGGTCATGCGCTGGGCTTCTTGCATGAACATCAGAGCCCGGTGTCGACCTGCGGCAATGAGT
>JANLTS010000249.1:0-6976 GCA_031363045.1 Hyphomicrobiales bacterium | reverse complement strand
CCTTCTTCAGTTCCGGAATACCGTCAACCGCGGTGTATTTGGTCTTGCCGGCCTTGATGGCGGCAATCGCCGCATCTTTTATGTTATCCGGCGTGTCGAAATCGGGTTCACCCGCTGCCAGCCCGATCACGTCCTTGCCCTCGGCTTTCAGCGCCATTGCCTTGTTGGAAATGGCAATAGTGGCCGATGGCTGGATGCGGTTCAAAGCGTCGGAGATAAAGCCCATGGGGTAAACCTTTCGAAATGCCGGGTTTCTCTAGGACCACGCCACGCTCACGGCAAGCCTCAATCCGCCACTTCACCGGCAAGGCTGATCTGTGGCAATGATCAGGGCCATGACCGATCTCCCCTTTCTGATCGCCGGCGGCGGCATTGCGGGCCTGGCAGCGGCCTTGGGATTGTCCAGGGCTGGGCACGAAGTTCGCCTGTTCGAGCAAGCCAACGCCTTCGAGGAAGTGGGGGCCGGCCTGCAAATGTCGCCCAATGGCGTCCGCGCCCTATTGCAGCTCGGCGCCTGGGAGGCAGTCGAGCCGCAGTGCGTGATTCCATCGGAAATCCATGTGCGCGACGGCTTATCGGGCTCGCTGTTGCAGCGGATCAGGCTGGGAAAGTCGTTCGAGGAGCGATTCGGCGCGCCCTACCGGGTCTGCCATCGCGCCGACCTCCTCGCCGGGCTCCTCGCTACGGCCCGTTCACACGCGGCAATCGCCCTCAACACCAAGCACCAGGCGTTGACGGCCCGCTTGGGGAAACACGACGCCACATTGGAATTCGCCAATGGCCAAACCGCAACCGGCCGCGCCATCATCGCCGCCGATGGCATCCGCTCGACGCTCCGGAACCTGGTGTGTGGCCAGATCGACCCGGTTTCTCGCGGCCACGCCATCTTCCGGGCGTTGATTCCGCTTTCCTCCGTACCACCCGAAATCGCCGCCGATTGCGTCACCCTGTGGCTGTGCCCGGGTGGCCACGTGGTGCATTACCCGGTCAGCAACTGGCGGAACTTCAACATTGTGGTAGCCATCAATGCGACCACTGCAAACCCCGGCTGGGGCGAAGCGCAATCCGGTGCCGATGTCTTGGCGCATTTCCCACAAGCCACCGAACATCTCGCCGCTGTGCTGTCGCAACCCGCCACGTGGACAAGCTGGCAAGCGGCCGACCTGCCGGAACTGCCACGCTGGTCGAACGGCAATCTTCTGCTGCTGGGCGATGCCGCGCACGCCACTCTGCCCTATCTCGCACAAGGTGCTGTGATGGCGCTGGAAGACGCGGCGGTTCTCTCGGAATTACTGCTGGATGGTCTCGATCCCGGCAGCTTCACCTGCTTCGAGCAAATGCGCCGGCGGCGGACGGCAGGCGTTCAGGCGCAATCGCGGCGCGTCGGCCATGTTTATCATGCAGAGGGGCCGCTTGCCGTCATTCGCAATACAGCAATGCGGCTGGGTGGTTCGAGCCTGGCACTGCGCCAGTTGACATGGCTCTATGATTGGACGCCACAATAGCCAGCACCCGGCTGCCGTGTGGCAACCGGGTGCTGGAAGGAACAGCGCATCAACTCAGTTGATGCTGCCACGCTTGTTGACCGGGTCCTTGCGGCTGCCTTCGTTGTCGGTTACGCGGATGGCGCAGACATTGGCGGCGGTGTAGGTATTGTAGCACTTGACCGAAGTGCGGCAGCTACGGCCGGTCTGTTTCATCCACAAGGGCATGCCCTTGCGCTGCACCAGCACTTCGCAGCATTCGATCACCGACTGACGGCTCGAACCTTCACACGAGGTGACGCTCTTGGCGGAAGCGGTTCCAGCTTGCGCCAGCATGGCAATGCCCGAAATTGCGGCAACGGTGAAGGCCGAAAGGAAGGTCTTGGAAGCGATGTTCGTCATGTTTCTCTCCTGTTGGTGATGCGTTGATGTTGCATCGATGGCGGAGTTATGACTGAATGCGGCTGAGCCAGTTCTGAACATGTCGTTTATGTGGCGTTCATCGTTGCGGAGTTCCGCAGGTAACAGCGAGATCGTCGAGATAGTGGTGGAATGCGTCCGTCAGCCCGAGCGTAACGTACCCAATAGGGCAATTAACCAGGAGAAGATCATGACCAGATTGATGACCGCAGCCTTTGTCGCCTTGTTCGCCCTCTCGGCCAGCGCCTATGCGGCTGGCGACGGCAACGACAACACCGATGCTTCACCCGCCAACCAGAAATGCAAGAAGAGCGAAGTCTGGGACAAGAAAGCCAAGAAATGCGTCAAGAAGGAATCCAGCATTCTTTCCGACGAAGAACTTTACCAGCAGGGCCGCGCACTGGCCAAGCAGGGTCAGTATGACTGGGCCCTAGATGTCCTGGCGATGATCCAGAACCAGAACGATCCGCGCGTGCTGAACTACACCGGCTACAGCCACCGCAAGGCCGGCCGCCTCGAAATCGGCATCACCTATTACAACAAGGCGCTCGCTATCGACCCGAACTTCGTGCTCGCCCGCGAATACCTCGGCGAAGGCTATGTCGCGGCCGGCCGCAAGGACCTGGCCCAATTGCAGCTGAACGAGATCGCCAACCGTTGCGGCACGGCTTGCGAAGAATACAAGGATCTGGCGGCGGCTATCGCCACCATCAACTGATCCGCCAAACTAGATTGGGGGCACCAGCCACTCGATGCTGGCCTGCCCCCAGTCTCCCAGTCCTAGCCGCTGCGCCAGCGCCGGCACGATCACCCGGAGTTCTTCGTCGAGCCGCCACGGCGTGTTGAGAATCAGCAACCCCGAACCCGCCAGCCCGCCGCCAGTGAATGCCTCGCGGATGCGCAATTCCACTTTCAGAGTCGATGCCACGCCAAGTGCCCGAGCTTCCGCCGCCAGCACAGTGGCGATCAGATCGGCCTTCAACGGATACCACAGCACGAAAACACCTTGTGCGAAGCGGCGCAGCCCATGCACTAGCATCCGTAACGCCCGCTCGGTTTCGGTCTTCTCTTCATACGGCGGATCGATGAGGATGACGCCGCGCCGTTCCGGTGGTGGCAAATTGGCCTTGATGCAAATATCGGCGTCGAGAACTGTAACCTTCACTCGCCGGTCACCAGTAACATGCCGTTCGAGCGTCATTGCGTCTTCGGGATGGAGCTCGTTGGCGATCAAGTTGTCGCTCGCCCGCAACAGCCGCAGAGCTAGTTCCGGCGAGCCTGGATAGGTCGAAAAGCCGCCGCCGGAATTGAGTTCGTCGATCACACTGCGATAGGGCGCAATCAGCGCCTCGACATCTGCATTGAATGGCGCCGCCAGCTTGCCGATGCCGCCCTCCCATTCACGCGTCTTGCCAGCCTCTATGCCCGACAGGTCATAGAGCCCGATGCCCGCATGCGCATCGATCACCCGGAATGGCTTGTCCTTCTTCTTCATGTGCTCGAGAATGCGAGTCAGCACGATGTGCTTCAGCACGTCGGCGTGGTTTCCCGCATGATAGGCGTGGCGGTAGTTCATGCCCGGACCATGGCGGATGGAGATGTGTGCGCGCGCATCAAGAATTACTTTGTAAGTGTCACCGACCCAAGGTCGATCATCGTGCCGTCCTGGCCGAGGTTCACATACAGTACCCGGCCGGGGAAATCCTTGTGCACCATGAAGAAGCCCACATAGTCGACCGCCATGCCAAGTTCGCCGCAGGGCGGCTCTGGCACTTCATCGCCAGCCAGCCCGTCGAACATCTGCTTGCGCTTGCCCACCGGTTCCACGTCCCACACCGTCCAACCGGCTGGCGCCATTTGATCCGTTGACGGAACAAACACGCATTCGGCATCGTCCAGCACCAGGCCGCGGCGCTTGAGATCAGGCAGCAAGGCTTCCGGTCCACCGTCCATGCGGAACTGCCGCAACACGGCGAAAGGTTCGCCATCATCGACCCGCAAGGCAAACCAGTCATTGACCGCGTCATAGTTCACTTCCCAGTGGCCGTTTTCGAAGCGGCAGTCCTCGGTCCACACTCCGATTGCTTGCCCGGTCTTCCACACCCAGCGGCAAGAGGCCTTGACGGTTGAATAGAACGGCACCGGCGGCGCGCCATCCTTGGCCTGCTGTTCCACCCGAACCGAAACCTCGGCGCGCGCCAGGCAAATGTCACCGGCGTCTGCCCGCGCGAAATCCTTCAGTGCCGGTAGCGCCGGATCGATCCCCTGCTCGCGCCCGAACAGACACACCTTGCCGTCCGGCGCCTCGCTCACCACCAGCCCATCATAGTCGGCTTTGGGCAAGCGGCCTGTGATGAAGCTTTCGGCAAACCGAACATTGACCTGCTTGCCCAGCGCAAAGGCCAGATTGATTCCGGGATCATCGAGGCGAAAAAGCTGCTCATCGGCCCGGGCAATGCCGGCAAGAAGCAGAAAAGTGGCGATAATGATGGTCAGGTGTTTCATGCGCCGGTGTCATGCCAGAGCCACGGCCATTTTGCTATTCACTTTGGTGCAGCGGGAGTAGGAAGCGGCATGACGTCCCAGCATATCGCGCCAGTCCGCCCCTCCTATGCCATCCTCGTCGCCATCAGCACTGTGGGGCCACTGGCGCTTAATATCTTCATGCCCTCGATGCCCGGCCTGCAGCGCGAATTCAACGTGCCCTACGGCACGGTACAATACACTTTGACACTCTATCTCATCGGCATGGCGGCTTGCCAATTGGTCTACGGGCCGCTGTCGGACCGTGTCGGACGGCGCCCGATGCTGCTTGGCGGCCTTGCCATCTTTGTCGCCGCCAGCCTGATGGCAGCACTTGCTCCGTCAATCGAAGTGCTGATTGCCGCCCGCCTGTTGCAGGCGCTGGGCGGTGCGGCAGGTATCGTCCTCGCCCGCACCATGGTGCGCGATGTCTTCGACCGCGAGAGTTCGGCCAGCGTCATTTCCTACATCACCATGGCCTTCGTCGTGGCGCCGATGATCGCTCCGGCGCTCGGCGGCCTGATCGACACCCACTATGGCTGGCGCGGCGATTTCTGGCTGCTGACGCTGTTTGGTGCTGTGGTGCTGGCCGCCGCCTGGCGTTTCCTGCCCGAGACCCATGTCAACCGCAATCCCGCCGGTTCCGGCATGGGCCTCATCAGCGGTGCCGTGTGCCTTTTCGCCCTGCCGCGCTTTCGCGGTTACACGCTCACCCTCGCCCTCACCTCATGCGTGTTCTTTGCATTCCTTGGCGGCGCGCCGCACATCATGATGGATGTGCTGAAGCGCACGCCGATGGAATATGGCCTGTGGTTCGTGATGATCTCGGCGGGCTATATGCTGGGCAATTTCATCTCGGGCCGCTACACGAGGGCGATCGGCATCGACCGCATGATCATGATTGGTTGCAGCATCGCAGTCTTGGGCGGGTTGCTGTGCTTTGCCGCCGCAGTGAGCGGAATGCTGTCACCGGCGACCTTGTTCGTTCCCATGTGCCTGGCAGCATTGGGCAACGGGCTGACCATACCCAACGGCACGGCCGGCGCCATCAGCGTTGACCCGAGATTGACCGGAGCCGCCGCTGGCTGGTCCGGCTTCTCGCAAATGGCCTGTGGCGCCGCCGCCTCGCAGCTGGTCGGCAGCCTTCAGAACCACTGGCCATTTGCGGTCTTCTGGTTCATGGCGATTGCCAGCGTGCTGGCGCTGGCCTCGCACGCCAATGCCATGCGGCGCTAATATTCTACTGCCGCTCGAATTTGACGCGCTATGCTGACACCAGCTGTCAGCACAAGAGCTTTGCGCTGGGCGGCGGATCACCTATATCTGCTGCCATCATGGGACATTCACGCCAGGAAGGCGGTTTCGCGGAAGCCCCGCAGCCGTTCGATCCATTCGCCAGGCCAATTGCCGGGGCGCTCGGCCCCTTGCGGCCCGAATTCCAGGCGCTGGAAAGCTTCACGCCGGTCAAGCCGCCGAAGCCCGAGAAATCCGATGGTGGCCGCCGCATTGTCTCGGTCTCGCCGTTTGAACCGAAGGGCGACCAGCCCACCGCCATTGCCGAACTCGTTGCCGGGGTGAACGCCCATGAGCGTGACCAGGTGCTGCTGGGCGTCACCGGTTCGGGCAAGACTTTCACCATGGCCAAGATCATCGAGGCGACGCAGCGACCGGCCCTGATCCTCGCGCCCAACAAGACGCTCGCCGCCCAGCTCTATGGCGAATTCCAGAGCTTCTTCCCCGAGAACGCCGTGGAGTATTTCGTCTCGTACTACGATTACTACACGCCGGAAGCCTATGTGGCGCGCACCGATACTTACATCGAGAAGGAAAGCGCCATCAACGAGCAAATCGACCGCATGCGCCACTCGGCCACGCGCTCGCTGCTGGAACGCGATGATGTTGTCGTGGTGGCATCCGTCTCCTGCATCTATGGCATCGGCGATGTGGAAACCTATTCCGCCATGGCCTTCCAGTTGAAGAAAGGCCAGCGCACGCCGCAAAGGCAATTGCTCGCCGATCTCGTGGCGCTGCATTACAAGCGCAACGACCAGAATTTCGTGCGCGGCACCTTCCGGGTGCGCGGCGATACCATCGAACTCTTCCCCTCGCATTTCGAGGACCGCGCCTGGCGCATCTCGCTGTTCGGCGACGAGATTGAATCCATCGCCGAATTCGACCCGCTCACCGGCCAGAAGGCCGCCGAACTTGATCAGATCAAGATCTATTCCAACTCGCATTACGTGACGCCGAAGCCGACGCTCGAACAGGCCGTCACCCGCATCAAGAACGATCTTCGCCAACGCCTCGCCGAGTTCAATGGTGCCGGCCGCCTGCTCGAAGCCCAGCGCCTCGAACAGCGCACCATGTTCGACATCGAGATGATGATGGCCACCGGCTCCTGCGCCGGTATCGAAAACTATTCGCGTTACTTGACCGGCCGCAAGCCCGGCGAACCGCCGCCCACCCTGTTCGAATATCTGCCCGACAATGCGCTGGTGTTCATCGACGAAAGCCATGTGACCATTCCGCAGATCGGCGGCATGTTCCGG
>JANLTS010000230.1:0-3054 GCA_031363045.1 Hyphomicrobiales bacterium | reverse complement strand
CAGGAATCACGGTCACGTCGCCAAATACGTCCGTGGAATGGGGGGCAGGGACAATGCGCAAAATCACGTGGACCCATAACCTCGGCGTCGGCGGGAAAGTTAATATCGACTTCAGCCCTGACTTGGGTGCAACTTGGATTCCGGTGGCGTTGAACGTTCCTAGCGCGACAGCTACTACTGGTGACTACACGTGCCCAATGCCGATGACCGTGACGACGCAAGGCTTGTTCTTCGAGGAAAACATTGGAACGCCCCTGCTGGCATGGACAACGAGACCCTGGCACGTGTCGCAGGAAGCCGTGCTGCATACCAATCGTCACATGTTCGAACGCTTCCGCGATGGCTTGCCCGCCGATACGTCAGGCGATGACAACCTCAAGACCTTCGCACTTGTCGAGGCGGCCTATGAATCGGCGCGAACACATTCATCGGTGAAGCCCGCAAGATAGGGCAAGGGTGGCCGCTGATTTTCCGATTATTCCTTCAAGAGCGAGTTTGACCGATGCTGACGACGATCCCCGGACTGATGGATGCGGTACGCGCCCGCTTCGCGCATGTCGACACTTGTCCCTTCGAGGGTCCGCGGGTGTTTTTCGAAAATGCCGGCGGCGCGCTGACGCTAAAGTCAGTGGCTGAGACATCCGGCATCTATGCGGCGATACCCGACAATCAGGGCCGCGACAACCCGGCCTCGAAAGCGCTGATGGCGGTCATCGACAAGGGCAAGGCCGACATGCGCTTGTTCTTCAACGCGCCCTCTGGCCAGGTCTTCGTCGGTGAAAGCGGCACCGAAGTGTTGTACCGGCTGGTGCGCACTACAGCACTTGGCGCGGCTGATGGCGGTATCATGCTGTCGACAACGCTCGAGCACCCTGCGTCGCGCAGCGCCATGGCGCGCTGGGCCGAAGTAACCGGGCGCCGTCATGTGCTGGTTCCGCATGACGACCGGACGGGCCGGGTCGATGCCGATGCCTATCGCCCTCACATCACGAATGACGTGCGCGTGGCGACGATCATCCAGACCTCGCCGGTGACCGGCATGTCGGTCGATGTCGCCGCGATCGCCTCGGCGATCCGCGAAAAATCGCCCGACTGCTTCATCATCATCGATGGCATCCAGCACGCCAGCCACGGCCACATCGATATTGCGGCCTATGACATCGACGGTTATGCGATCTCGCCCTACAAGGTGTTTTCACGCCATGGCTATGGTATCGGCTGGGCGTCTGACCGGCTGACAGCCTGCACCAAGGAAACCGTCATTGGCGGATCTCCCCTGAGCTGGGAACTCGGCACACGCGATACTGGCAGCTATGCGACGTTCTCCGGCGTGGTGGAATACTTCGACTGGCTCGGCACCACATTCAGCACGAGCGGTGACCGCCGCACACGCATCGAAGCGGCGGCCAAAGCCATCCATGACCACGAGCTGCAGCTCGGCCACGCCATGATGCACGGCACCGGAAATCTGAAGGGCCTCGCAGAACTGCGGGGGGTTACCATTATCGGTGGCGCCGATACACCAGGTCGCGAAGGGGTCGTATCACTGACCGTTGCTGGCAAGGCATCCGAAGACGTCGTCGCTGCTCTCAATGCCCGCGGCATCCGTACCCATACGCGGAAAGACGATCACTACAGTGGCAATGTATTGAAACCGCTTGGCCTCGCCTCCTGTGTGCGCGTGTCGTTCAGCCACTATAACACGCTGCAAGAAGTGGCGCAGTTCCTGACGGCGATGAACGAGATCACCGGCAACAACTAGAGCCTGGACCACATTGACAATTCCCATGCGCAAAGCGGAATGTCCTTTGTTGCAGCCGGAACAGCAAAATTCTTACAGGAGGCAATCTCATGAAGTTTCAACTCGCCATCAATCTCGAACGCCTGGCGGATGAGATCGACATGCGAGACGTGGCCCGCCACACGCTCGAGATGGTGCAGATGGCGGAGCAAGGCGGTTTTCATATTGTCTGGTCAGCCGAGCATCATGCCCTTGAGATGACGATTGCACCTGATCCGTTCCAGTTGCTCACCTGGTGGGGCTGCCACACCAACACGATCAGGCTTGGCACTGCGGTTGCGGTCGCACCCTACTGGCATCCGATCAAGCTCGCCGGCGAAGCGGCGATGACCGATCTCCTGACCGGTGGCCGCCTCGAATTCGGCATCGGCTCAGGCGCATACCAACGCGAATTCGACCGCATGCACCACGGCCTCAAACAGACCGACGGCTGGAAATACATGCAGGAAATGCTGCCCGCGGTGCTTGCCCTGTGGCAGGGCGACTACGAACACAAGGGCGAGTTCTGGCAATTCCCGCTGTCCACATCGGTGCCGAAGCCGCTGCAAAAGCCACACCCGCCAATCTGGGTCGCGGCGCGCGCGCCCATCACCTATGATTTCGCGGTGAAGCACGGGTTCAACATCATGTCATGGCCATTGACGCGCCCGATGGCCGAAGCCGAACTCTATGCATCGCGGCTCGACGAGGCGATGGCCAACAACCCGGGCAAGGCAAAGCCGATCTTCTCGATGATGCGGCATACGGCGGTCTATGACCACAAGGATGACTGGATGGTGCCGGTCAAGGCCGCCCAGCGGCAACTCGGCCAGTTCGAGAATCTTTTCAAGAATCTCGGCGACGTCAAGAATGGATTCCCGAAGGAACTCGATCTCGGCGATATCTCAAACCGCGCCGAGTTTGACCCTAAAATGCTTAGCACCAATCTGATGTTCGGGACGCCCGACGAAGTGATCGCCAAGCTCAAGCCCTATCAGGCGCTGGGCGTTGACCAGTTCACGTACTACGCCAGTCTCGGATTGGGCCTCAAGGAACAGAAGCGTTCGCTTGAACTGTTCTGCCAGAACGTCATCCCGGCGTTCGCCTGAGTATCAACGCATGACGAAGGGGTTGGCGAGAGGCTCGGCAGAAGTATTGATCCACACAGTCTTGGGGCGGGTATAGTCGTAGATCGCCTGCAGGCCACCCTCGCGGCCGTAACCTGACTCCTTGAAGCCACCAAATTCGGCGATGGGCGAGACGACGCGGTAGGT